>NZ_VHLB01000026.1:0-89674 GCF_006547365.1 Myxococcus sp. AB056
GAGACGGGCTGGCAGTGGGGTACGTGGGCCGCCCGGAGCTGACGGCGGAGCGCTTCGTACCAAGCCCATTCGGTGAGGGAGAGCGGCTGTACCGCACGGGGGACGTGGTGCGGTGGCTGGGGAACGGAACGTTGGAGTTCCTGGGCCGAGCGGACACGCAGGTGAAGGTGAGGGGCTACCGCATCGAGTTGGGAGAAGTGGAAGCGGCGCTGGCCCAGCACAGTGGCGTCAACGAAGCCGTGGTGGTGGCGCGGGAGGATGGAGGCGAAGGCAAGCGGTTGGTGGCCTACGTGACGGCGCAGGAAGGGGCCTCGCTGGACACGGGTGCACTGCGAAGCCACGTGAAGCAGCGGCTGCCGGAGTACATGGTGCCGTCGGCGTACGTGGTGCTGGAGTCGCTGCCGCTGACGCCGAACGGTAAGGTGGACCGCCAGGCGCTGCCCGCACCAGATGCACAAGGCCCGAAGACGGCGCACTTTGAAGCGCCTCGCACGGCGACTGAGGAGAAGCTGACGTCCATCTTCGCTGAGGTGCTGAACGTCGAGCGCGTCAGCGTCGATGAAGACTTCTTCGAGCTGGGTGGCCACTCGCTGCTGGCCACGCAGTTGGTGTCACGCGTCCGCGAGTCCTTCCAGGTTGAACTGCCACTCAGGACCGTTTTCGAGTCCCGGTCTGTTGAGACGCTGGCGAGGTGGCTGGACGGTGCCTCGGGAGTCGCTGCTGGGCTGAGAGGCCCTCCGCTGGTTCGCGCTTCACGCGACGGCACGCTTCCTCTGTCGTTCGCGCAGCAACGGCTGTGGTTCCTCCACCAGCTTGACCCCGACAGTGCCTTCTACAACGTGCCCGTGGCAGTGAAGCTCTTAGGGGCCCTTGATGTTGCGGCGCTGGAATGGAGCTTCCATTCACTCGTTCTCCGTCATGAGGCGCTGCGCACGACCTTCCGTTCCGAGGCAGGTGTTCCCACCCAGGTCATCTCTCCCACAGGACGGGGCGCGTTGGAGTTCGTGGACCTGAGTGCGCTCCAGGGTACGGAGAAGCCCTTGGAGGTCCAGCGTCGAACGGAACTTCAAACACTTCGTCCGTTCAACCTGGAGACGGGTCCGCTGCTGAGGGCGACGCTGCTGAAGGAGGGGGAAGAAGCGCACGTGCTGGTGCTGGTGATGCACCACATCGTCTCGGATGGCTGGTCCATGGGCGTGCTGGTGAGGGAGTTGGTGGCCCTGTACGAGGCGTATTCGCAGGGGCGCGAGTCACCGCTGGCGGAGCTGGCGGTGCAGTACGCGGACTACGCGGTGTGGCAGCGAGAGTGGCTGAAGGGTGAGGTGCTGGAAGAGCAGCTCGGGTACTGGAGGAAGCAGCTAGCGGGTGCGCCGGCGGCGTTGGAGTTGCCGACGGACAAGGTGAGGCCGGCGGTCCAGACGTACCGAGGAGACACGAGAGGGCTGGAGTGGCCGAAGGAGTTGTGGGAGGGCGTGAAGGGGCTGGCGCAGCGGGAGAACGCGACGCCCTTCATGGTGCTGCTGGCGGCCTTCCAGGTGGTGCTGTCGCGCTATGCGCGCCAGGACGACATCTCTGTGGGCTCCCCCATCGCCAATCGCACGCGAGCCGAGACGGAGGAGTTGATTGGCTTCTTCGTGAACACGCTCGTGCTGCGGACACGGCTGGATGGCAATCCCAGCTTCCGTGAGCTGCTGGCGCAGGTGCGCGAAGTGACGCTGGGGGCGTACGCGCACCAGGAAGTGCCTTTCGAGAGGCTGGTGGAGGAGCTGCAGCCGGAGCGGGACCTGAGCCGCAGCCCGCTGTTCCAGGTGATGTTGGTGCTGCAGAACACCCCGGGAGGCGCGGTAAGCCTGCCCGGACTGAAGTTGGAGGCAGCGGAGTCGACTGGGAAGACGTCGAAGTTCGACTTGACGCTCGGCTTGGGAGCGTCGAGCGCAGGTGGACTGACAGGCGCGTTGGAGTTCAACAGCGACCTGTTCGAAGCCGAGACGATGGAGCGGCTGCTAGGGCATCTGAGGGTGCTGTTGGAGGCCGCCGTCGCTGAGCCGGAGACGCGGCTGGCCGAGCTGCCGTTGATGGGCAGTGAGGAGCAGCAGCGACTGGTGAAGGAATGGAGCGGGACGGCGTCGACGTACCCACGCGATGCGAGCCTGAGTGCTCTCTTCGAGCAGCAGGCACAGCGGACGCCGGACGCGGTGGCGGTGGAGTACGAGGGCCAGCGACTGACGTACGCGGAATTGAACCGACGTGCGAACCAGTTGGCGCACCACCTGAGGTCCATGGGTGTAGGGCCGGAAGTCCGGGTGGGGTTGTGCGTGGAGCGCTCGCTGGAGCTGGTGGTGAGCGTGCTGGGCATCCTGAAGGCGGGAGGCGTGTACGTGCCGCTGGATGCCAGCTACCCGCTGGAGCGCCTGGCGTGGATGAAGGCGGAGGCCGGCGTCGCCGTGCTGGTAGCGCAGGAGAAGCTGGCGGACGAGGTGGCCACGGGCGGTGAGCTGGTGGTGTGCCTGGACACGGAGTGGGACACGCAGATTGCCCATCAGCCGCAAACCACGCCGAGCGCCAACGTGGGCGGTGGCAACCTGGCGTACGTGATGTTCACGTCAGGGAGCACGGGGAAGCCGAAGGGCGTGGGCGTGCCCCACCGAGCGGTGTCACGCCTGGTGCTGGGGACGGACTTCGCGCACTTCGGGCCGGAGGAAGTGTGGCTGCAACTGGCGCCCATCTCTTTCGATGCATCGACGCTGGAGGTATGGGGCGCGTTGCTGCACGGCTCGCGGTTGGTGGTGTACCCGGCAGGGACTCCGACGCTGGAGGAGTTGGGCCGGAAGCTGGAGTCTTCAGGTGTGACGTCGCTGTGGCTGACGGCTGCGCTCTTCGAGCAGATGCAGGCGCGGCAGCCGAAGGCGTTGGCCAGTGTCCGTCAGCTGCTTGCAGGGGGCGACGCGCTCCCGGTGTCCCGCGTGAAGGAGCGGCTGGCAGCGGGCGGTGTGCTCATCAACGGGTATGGCCCGACGGAGAATACGACGTTCTCCAGCACGTACCGGATGGAGAGGCCGGAGGAAGTAGGTGCCTCGGTGTCCATTGGCCGGCCAGTGAGGAACACGGTGGCCTACGTGCTGGACGGGGCAATGCGTCCAGTGCCTGTGGGCGTTCCGGGTGAGCTGTACGTGGGCGGAGACGGGCTGGCAGTGGGGTACGTGGGGCGCCCGGAGCTGACGGCGGAGCGCTTCGTACCAAGCCCATTCGGCGAAGGAGAGCGGCTGTACCGCACGGGGGACGTGGTGCGGTGGTTGGGGAACGGGACGTTGGAGTTCCTGGGCCGAGCGGACACGCAGGTGAAGGTGCGCGGTTACCGGATTGAGCTGGGCGAAGTGGAAGCGGCGCTGGCCCAGCACAGTGGCGTCAACGAAGCCGTGGTGGTGGCACGCGAGGACGGGAGCGAAGGCAAGCGGTTGGTGGCCTACGTGACGACGCAGGAAGGTGCCTCGCTGGACACGGGTGCACTGCGAAGCCATGTGAAGCAGCGACTGCCGGAGTACATGGTGCCGTCAGCGTACGTGGTGCTGGAGTCGTTGCCGCTGACGCCGAACGGCAAGGTGGACCGCAAGGCACTGCCCGCACCGGACTCAGAGGGCACGGCGAGCGAGAAATATGTGGCGCCTCGAACAGCGACCGAAAAGACGTTGGCCGCAATCTTCGTCGACGTCCTGAAGGTCGAGCGGGTCGGGCTCGACGGAGACTTCTTCGAACTGGGCGGACACTCTTTGCTGGCAACGCAGTTGGTGTCGCGCGTGCGGGAGGAACTCCAAGTCGAGCTCCCCCTTCGAGACATCTTCGAGTGTCCCACGGTGGAGAAGCTCGCCCAGCGGCTGGACCACACTTCGAAAACGGATGGCGGCGCGCAGCCACCACCGTTGGTACGGGTTCCTCGCGACAGGGCGCTTCCCCTGTCATTCGCCCAGCAGCGCTTGTGGTTCCTCGCGCAGTTGGAGCCTGACAGCACCGTCTACAACGTCCCGGCGTCGGTGCGGTTGACGGGCGCCTTGAACGTTCCCGCGCTGACGCAGAGCTTCGACGCGCTGGTCCAGCGTCACGAGGCGCTGCGCACCACGTTCCGGACCGAGGGCGGTTCGCCGGTACAGGTCATCGACCCACGGGGCGGCGCGCGGCTCGACATCGTGGACCTGCGCTCGCTGCCAGCGGCGCGGAGGGAAGAGGAGGCGCAGCGGATCGCGCAAGAGGCGTCACAGCGCCCGTTCGACCTGGAAAGCGGTCCGCTGCTGTGGATCGCCTTGCTCGCGCTGTCGGAGCAGGACCATGTGTTGGTGCTGGTGATGCACCACATCGTCTCGGACGGTTGGTCCATGGGGCTCCTGGTTCGCGAGCTGACCGAGCTCTATGCGTCCTTCTCTCAGGGGCAGCCGTCGCACCTGCCGGAGCTGCCGCTTCAGTACGCGGACTATGCGGTCTGGCAGCGCGAGTGGCTCCAGGGGGGCGTCCTGGATGCGCAGCTCGGCTACTGGAAGCAACGCCTGGACGGCGCGCCCCGGTTGCTGGAGCTGCCCACGGACAGGCCGCGTCCGGCAGTCCAGTCCCTGGAAGGGGCGTACGTGCCCTTCTCATTGGGCCTTGAGCTTTCGGAGGCGGTTCATGCACTCGCCCGCCGAGAAGGCGTCACGCCGTTCATGGTGCTGCTGGCGGCGTTCCAGGCCGTGCTGGCGCGCTACTCAGGGCAGGACGACGTGAGCGTCGGTTCGCCCATCGCCGGACGCACTCGCGCGGAGACGGAGGGGCTCATCGGCTTCTTCGTGAACACGCTGGTGCTCAGAACCCGGCTGGAGGGGAGCCCGTCCTTCCGTGAGCTGTTGGCTCGGGTCCGGGAGGTCACGCTTGGCGCCTACGCGCACCAGGACGTGCCTTTCGAAAAGCTCGTCGAGGCGCTGCGTCCGGAGCGCAGCCTCAGTCATTCGCCGCTGTTCCAGGTCATGCTCACCTTCGACAGCACACCAGATGCTGGAGGAGACGCGCAGGCTGGCATGGGGATGAAGCACGTCGCCGTGGAGCACCGGGTGTCGCGGTTCGACCTCTCGCTCGGCTTCGTGGAAGGCAAGGACGGCTTCTCCGGTGGACTGGAGTACAGCACCGTCCTCTTCGAGCCCGAGACTGCGGCGCGACTTCTGGCCCACCTGAAGACGTTGCTTGAAGGTGCCGTGGCGGAGCCGGATCGGTCCGTGTACGCGCTGCCCTTGCTGGACGCGGATGAACAGCGGCGGTTGCTGGTGGAGTGGAATGAGACCGGCTCCGGCGACATCTCGGAGACGAGCATCCACGCCCTGGTCGAACGGCAGGCGGCGGCCACTCCCGACGCCGTGGCGGTGGTGGCTGGTGACGAAGTGCTCACGTACCGCGAGCTCATGCAGCGGTCGGACCGGCTGGCGCGGAAGCTCCGCACGCTGGGCGTCGGGCCGGAGGTCCGCGTGGGCCTCTGTGCGGAGCGCAATGCGGACCTGCTGATCGCGGTGCTCGGCATCCTCAAGGCGGGTGGCGCGTACGTCCCGTTGGACCCGGCATACCCGAGCCAGCGGCTGGCCTTCATGATCGAGGACTCCCGGCCTCGCGTCCTGGTGGGCCAGCGCGCGCTGCTCGACGCGCTGCCTCCCGGGGACGTGGCCCGGTTGGCGCTCGACGATGCGGATGGGCTCGTGGCGGAAGCCGAGGCGGCGCCGGTGCCCAGGTCCGCTCCGGACCATCTGGCCTACGTTCTGTTCACGTCGGGCAGCACGGGCCGGCCGAAGGGCGTGGCCCTGGCGCATCGCAGCGCCGTGGCCTTCCTGCGCTGGACGACGCAGGCCTTCTCGTCGGACGAGCTGGTGGGGGTTCTCGCCTCCACGTCGCTCAACTTCGACCTGTCCGTGTTCGAGATGTTCGCGCCGCTCATCCGTGGCGGGGCCGTGGTCATCGCTCGCAATGCCTTGGAGTTGCCGTCGCTCCCGGGGGCCCGGCGGGTGACGCTCGTCAACACGGTGCCCTCCGCGATGGCGGAGTTGGTGCGCGCCCATGCCGTGCCGGACTCGGTGCGCACGGTGAACCTGGCGGGAGAACCGCTGGCCCAATCCCTGGTGGAAGCCATCCACCAGTCCGCACCCGGTGTGCAGCGCGTGCTCAACCTCTACGGCCCCACCGAGGACACGACGTACTCGACCTGGACCGTGGCCCCTCGCGGCGCCACGCGGGAGCCCACCGTGGGGCGACCGATTGAGGGGACTCGCGCGTACGTGCTGGATGCGCTCGGTCAACCCGTGCCTCAGGGCGTGGCGGGCGAGCTGTACCTGGGCGGGGATGGGCTTGCCCGAGGGTATGTCGACCGGCCCGAGTTGACCGCAGAGCGCTTCGTTCCCGACGCGTTCAGTCCGCGGCCCGGAGCGCGGCTGTACCGCACCGGAGATAGCGTGCGGTGGTTGCCGGATGGCGTGCTGCAGTACCTGGGCCGAATCGACCAGCAGGTGAAGGTGCGTGGCTTCCGAATCGAGCTGGGCGAAATCGAGGCCGTGTTGCGCAGGCATCCGGACGTGCGCGAGGCCGTGGTGCTTGTGCGCGACGACGGGAGCGAAGGACGGCGCCTGGTGGCGTACATCGTGCCCCAGCCGGACGGGGTGCTCGATGCCACGGCGCTCCGACGCTTCGTGAAGGAAGGCCTGCCGGACTTCATGGTGCCCTCGGTGGTGATGGTGCTGGCCTCGCTGCCGCTGACGCCCAATGGCAAGGTGGACCGCAAGGCGCTCCCGGCGCCGGACGCACTCCGTCCGGAGTCGACGCGGGCCTATGTGGCGCCTCGGGATGCACTGGAGCTCCTGCTCACGCGCATCTGGGAGGAGTTGCTGGGCACCGGCCCCATTGGCATCCACTCCGACTTCTTCGAGCTGGGAGGGCACTCGCTCCTGGCCATGCGGATGGTGTCGCTCATCCGCGAGCGCCTGGGACGCAGCCTGCCCGTGGTTTCACTGTTCCAGGCGGGGACGCTGGCGGAGCTGGCTTCTCGGCTCCGGCAGACACCCGGGCACGTGTCCCCGCTGGTGCCGATTCAGAACGGCGGTTCGCAGCGGCCCGTCTTCTGCGTCCACCCAGTCAGCGGCAACGTCCTGCCGTACCTGGAACTGTCGCGGCGCCTGGGGCCGGACCAACCGTTCTACGCGTTCCAGGCCCCGGGCCTCGAAGGCGAGCGGGCGCCGCTGGGGACCGTGGAGGCGATGGCCTCCACCTATGTGGAGGCCATGCGTGGCGTCCAAGCCAGCGGGCCATACCGGCTGGCGGGGTGGTCCTTGGGAGGTGTCGTGGCGTTCGAAATGGCGCGGCAGTTGGAGCAGCAGGGGGAGCAGGTGGAGCAGCTGACGCTCATCGACGCCTACGCCTTTGATCAGCGGACAGAGGAACCCGTGGGCGCGGAGTGGATTGCCGCCCGGTTCGTGGAGTTCACGGGCCAGCTCCTGGGCCTGCCCGTCTCGGAGTTGATGGCGGATGCGCATCTCGCGGACGAGGCTTCGCTGCTGGGCCGCCTGTTGGAGCTGGGGCGGCGCACCGGCATTCTGGCTCAGGGCGTTGGATCCGAACAACTCCGCGCGCTGTACCGTGTCTACGAGAGCAACCTCCGCGCCCTCTGGGATTATCAACCGGGACACTACGGTGGCCGCGTCACGCTGCTGCGCGCGAGCGAGACGCACGTGCCCACGGGCAATGATGGCGGCTGGGGAGCGCTGGCGGCAGGAGGGGTGGAGGTGCACGAACTCTCCGGTGACCACCACTCCATCCTCAGGGCGCCAGCGGTTGACGTGATCGCGGAGACGATGGCGCTGAAGTCGTCCCCGTAGACGTCCACCTGCCGCAGTTGATGAGGATGCCCGCCGCGGCAGTCAGATGCCGCGGCAACGCCGCTCCCGTGCCCGGGGGATGTCCTTCACCAGGCGGGTTCCCGCGGAGGTGCCGTCGCTGCCCCACAGCTCCGTGATCTGTTCACCAAAGCCAGACGGGGGCGAACGCCATCTCCGTGAGGGCTCAGGGGTTCGTCTGATGGCACTCGCTGGCGGGGCGGAAGGGCAGGGCGTAGAGCTCGCGCCCGCTGGCTTCGTCCTCGGCGGTGAAGAACACGTCCCAGCCGGAGCGGATGAAGGCGCGTGGGGCTCGCGCTGTCCCTGCGTCGAGCTTCCGGGTGCCGGACGCAGTGCCGTTGCTCACCCAGGGCTCCGAGCCATGCCCCGTCGTCGCGCCGAAGAAGAGCCAGCCCTGGACGGCGGTCACCTCGGTAGGAGATGCGCCCTCCGTCCCGGGCACCAGGTCCGCGAAGAGCTTCGTTCCTCTCGACGTGCCATCGCTCACCCACAACTCGCGGCCGTGTCGGCCGTCATCCGCCGCGAAGTAGAGGTGCTCTCCAAGCACGGCCAGGAACGCCGGCGCCGAGCCCTCCGCTCCGGGCCGGAGGTCCTTCACCCGCCGCGTGCCAGACACCGTGCCGTCGCTGACCCACAGTTCCTCGCCCTCCGGGGCGTCCGAGCCCGCGCTGAAATAGAGCCGGCCCTGGAACGCCACCAGGTCGTGTGGGTACCGGCCCGGAAAGAAGCGCAGGCGGCGTGTGCCCTCCGCCGTGCCGTCCGTGACGTAGAGCGTGGCCTCGCCCTTGTCGGGGTCCACCAGGAAGAAGAGCCTTCCGCCCGCGGACTTCATGCGGAAGATGACCGTGTCCTCGAAGACCTTGAGGAGGGGCATGAAGGCCGCGCCGCCTTCGCTTCGCACGAGCCAGTTCTCTTCGCCCACGCTGATGACGAAGTAGAGCGAGCCGTCGTGAACGGCGAAGCGGCGAGGGAAGGCACTGTCCTCGCCTGGGACGAGGTCCGCGACCTCATGGGTGCCCGCGTCCGTGCCATCGCTGCTCCACAGCTCGTTGCCGTGCGCGCCACCCGGCGCGGCGGCGGAGAAGTAGAGCCGGCCCCGGTACGCGACCAGCGTCTGCCCCTCTCCCTGTCCGGCGCCCATGGGAAGCACGCGCTTCACCAGGGACGTACCTTCGGACGTGCCGTCGCTGGTCCACAGGGCGCGGCCATTCACCCCATCGTCCGCGATGAAGAAGAGCCGGTCTCCCACGCGTGTGAGGTCGGTAGGGTTGGAGCCCTCCGGTCCCGGCGCGATGTCCCGGAGCAGCCGGGTTCCTTCGCCTTTCGTGCCGCTGCTCGTCCACAGCTCGGCGCCGTGTTGACCGTCATCCGCGGTGAAGAAGAGCAAGCCATCACCGTGGAGGCGTTCCTGGATGGCTGCCTCCTGGGGGCCGGGGTGGATGTCCGCGAGCCTGCGCACGCTGGTCCCGCAGGGCTCCCACATTCGGTGGTCCGCGGGCCGCCGCGCGGGCGCTTCATCGGATGACAGGAGCGCGTCGTCCACCGGTGGCGGCTCACAGGCAGCCAGAAAGGTCAGCAGCACCGGGGTCGTACGCCAGGACATCGTCATCAGCCGCTCCGTGAGGTCGAGACCATCTTGGAGCGTCAATCTGTGGATGGTGGGGGCTTGCCCCACCTGCCCATGGGTCCTGAACGCCGTTTGTAACGTGACGCTTCACACCGACTGGCCGTGTGACGCCTGTCTGTTTCACTTTCCAAGAAAAAGTTGAAACAATTGAAAAACAGGACACGCTCCTGATACTTCGAGTGCACCTCCCCGCGGTACCGGAAAGGTGCACTGTATGCAGCGATGTATCGGAGCAGCCCCACGGCGTTTCCTGTCCCTCTCCCTCATGTCCGTCATGGCGCTGAGCCAGGGGTGCCAACCCACGGATGAAGAGTTGCCTGTCGAGGAGTCCGCGACGGGCGAAGTCGCACAACCCGTCTCGGTTCCTGGCTTCGCGGAGATGCACCACCACATGTTCGCCGAGGAGGCGTTCGGCGGTGGTTGGTTCCACGGCAAGCACAACGGCTCCCTGGTGAGCTGTGACGGCGGATTTCCGGAGAGCGACCACGCGCGTGTTCGCATGGACCTGGGCTCCATGCTCAACGTGTGCCCCAACGCGGGCGGAATCAACCTGAGCGGCGTGCCGGTGCTGTCGCAGATGTTCGGGGTGGGCGGCGCGGTGGCGTCGGAAATCATCGGCGAGGTCGAAGGGACGGAGGGCGACACCGGTCTCCACCTGGGCCGGATGAGCGTTCCCACGCAGTGGCCGCGCTGGGACACCATCGCGCATCAGCAGGCCTGGGAGGGCTGGTTGCAGCAGGCGCATCAGGGAGGCATGTCCCTGGTCACCATCTCCCTGGTGAGCAACGAGTTCCTCTGCAGGGCGCTGCCGTACCAGAACATCAAGCGTCCATGTGACGAGATGGTGGACGTGGACGTGCAGTTGCAGATGGCGCGTGACTTCGACGCTCGCACGCCGTGGGCGGAGATCGCGCTTTCGCCGGCGCACGCGCGGCAGATCATCGCCTCCGGCAAGCTGGCCATGGTGCTCTCCATCGAGTCGAGCAAGCTGTTCGGCACCAAGAACTGGCAGTCCGAGCTCAACCGCGTCTACTCGCTGGGCGTGCGCTCCATCCAGCCGGTGCACCAACTGGACAACCGCTTCGGCGGCGCGGCGCCCCACAACGCCATCTTCCAGGTCTCGCAGTTCCTGGAGAACTGCCACGTGGACACCGACTGCGGCCTCACGGGCAACGGCTTCACGCTGGGCTTCGACGTGGACGCCAACTGCAAGAACACCAAGGGCCTGACGTCCGAGGGCCGGGCGCTGGTCGCCGAGATGATGAACAAGGGCATGCTCGTCGACGTGGCGCACATGTCCGAGCGCTCCGTGGACGACACGTTCGCCATTGCCCAGAGCCGCAACTACTACCCCATGTACATCTCCCACGGTCATTTCCGTGAGGTGATGCACCCGGGGCTCGCCGCCAACGAGAAGACGACGCCCGCGTCCATCATCCGCTACCTGCGCCAGACGGGCGGCATGTTCGGCCTGCGCACCGCGCACGACGAGACGCGCGACTACACCCGCACGCCGGTCGCCAACAACTGCCAGGGCTCCACGCGCTCGCTGGCGCAGGCCTACGAGTTCGGCCGCCTGGGCCTCAAGGTGAACATGGGCTTCGGCGCGGACCTCAACGGCTTCATCCAGCAGACCCGCCCGCGGTTCGGCCCCCACGGCGCCTGCTCGGCCGGCTTCGCCGCGGAGGCGGCGTTCCAGGCCCAGCAGCAGCTCACCGCTGGCCCGCCGCCGCTGGGCACGGACTTCGACAACTACGGCCTGGCCCACGTGGGCCTGCTGCCGGACGTGGTGCGTGACCTGAAGCAGCTCGGCGTCAACACCACGGGGCTGGAGGGCTCGTCCGAGACGTTCATCCGGATGTGGGAGCGGGCCACCGGCACGCGCACCGGCATGGCGGACAGCGCGACGAACATCGACACCAGCGGTGTGGCGGCCTACGTGCCGAAGGAGACCCGCGCGGCCCAGTATCCGACCAGCTCCACCTGCACCAACGACAGCGACTGCGCCAGCACCCAGTACTGCGGCTGGGGGCTCAACGCCGGCAAGTGCCAGAACAAGAAGCCCAAGGGCGCCATCTGCGGCAGCGCCCGGGAGTGCCTGTCCAACAACTGCCGGTGGACCCTGACCTGCGGCTGAGGTCGCTTGCTGGCATGTGAGCAAGCCATGTCAACCCACATGCCAGACGTTCCCGCGGCTGGCCGTTCGCTGAGCGGCGGCCACCGCGGGGCTCCTTCATTCGTTGCCCGCCTGGGGGCTTCATGGTATCGAAAATGATAGTCAATATCGATAACTGGAGCTTTCGTGACGACGACGACTGAGCGTGTCTATCGGCGGGGACCGTTCCCCGTGAAGTTCCGCCTCTTGGAGGTGAAGCGGGTGACGCGGGTGACGCCGCAGATGGTTCGCATCACCCTTGCGGGCGAGGACCTGGAGGGCTTCTACAGCCCCGGCGCGGACGACCACGTGAAGCTGCTGTTCCCGGAGGAGGGCAAGCGCATGCCTGTCATCCCCACGGTGACGCCTACGGGGTTGGTGCTGAAGGAAGGCGAGCGCAAGCCGGACGCGCGTGACTACACGCCGCGCCGCTATGACGCCGCGGCAGGCGAGCTGGACATCGACTTCGTGGTGCACGGCACGGGGCCCGCGACGACGTGGGCGAGCAAGGCGCAGGTGGGTGACCTGCTGGCCGTGGGTGGGCCGCGCGGCTCCACGTTCGTGGCGCAGGACTTCAGTTGGTACCTGCTCGCGGGCGATCAGTCAGCGCTGCCGGCCATTGGCCGCATCCTGGAGGAACTGCCGGAGGGGACGCGCGCCATCGTGTTCTGCGAAGTCCCGGACGCGTCCGAGGAGCAGCAGTTCACCACCCGCGCCAACGCGACGGTGACGTGGCTGCACCGCAACGGCGTGGAGGCGGGGCACTCGGACGTGTTGCAGCAGGCCATCCGTGGGCTGGAGTTCCCCGAGGGGGACTACTTCGCCTGGGTGGCGGGTGAGGCGCACACCGTGCGCCCCATCAAGGACCACCTCATCAACGAGCGTGGCGCCAACAAGAGCTGGGTCCGGGTGACGGGCTATTGGAAGCGCGGCACCTCGGACCACCACGACGCGAAGGGCTAGGCCGCCGCCGGCTGCGCGAGGGAGCGGAGGACTGCGCCCGTCATCTCGATGGCGTAGTCAATCTGCTCCTCCGTGTGCGCCGTGCTGAGGAAGGTGACGTCGCGGCGCAGCAGGATGCCCCGGCGGGCCATGCCCGCCTGGAAGGGCTGCATCTGCTTCGCGTGCTCCGCCGGGTCCTTGGCGAACAGGAAGAAGGGAATCGCGTCGTAGCCAATCACGCGCAACGACGAGCCCGCGGCCTCCGCCTGGGCGTTGACGCCCTCGCGCAGCTTGCGGCCCAGGCGGGCCAGGTGCTGGATGTAGGCGCCATCCCGGTAGCCCTTCAGCACCGCCTCGCACACGTACAGCGACAGCAACTCACCGCCGAAGGTGGTGGACACCTGGAGCTCGCTCAGGCGGCTCAGGTGCTTCGCCGGACCGGCGATGGCTGACAGCGGCATGCCGCCAGCGATGCTCTTGGACAGCGTGACGAAGTCCGCGCGGACGTCGAAGAACTCCTGGGCGCCGCCCACGGCGAGCCGGAAGCCGGTGACGACCTCGTCCAGGGCGAACAGGACGTTGTTCGCGGTGCACGTGGCGCGCACCTGTTGCAGGAAGGCCGGGGTGAGGGGCCGGTTGTAGGGCACCGACAGCAGCACCAGGGCGAGCTCGCTGGCGTTCTTCTCGATGCTGGCCAGCAGGGCCGGCTCGTCCGGGGGCGTGAAGAGCGGCATCCGGAGGGTCAGCGCCGCCAGCGCGGCCGGGACGCCCGGCGTGTCGAACATGAAGTGGTCGTGCCAGCCGTTGTAGCCGACGGTGATGATCTTCTGCTTGCCGGTGATGTGGCGCGCCAGGCGCACGGCGGCGGACGTGGCATCCGCGCCCGTTTTGAAGAAGCGAGTCATCTCCGCGCCGGGGATGAGGTCCACCAGCGTCTGGGCGGCGGAGACCTCCACCGGCGTGGGCAGCGAGTGGAGGACACCTTCCTCCAGGTGCTCCCGGATGGCGTTCACCACGGCCGGGTCATTGTGGCCCAGCATGTTGGCGCCCAGGCCGCCGATGAAGTCGATGTACTCCTGGCCGTCCACGTCCTCCACCAGCGCGCCCTTGCCCTTGGCCAGGAACACGGGGAAGGCGCCGAGCGCGAACATCTCCGGGCGCTTCATCATGGACTGCGTGACGCCGGGGACCAGCCGCCGCGCCTCGGCGAGGAGCTGGTTGGAGCGGTCGAGCTTCAGCTCGCCCTGGATGGGACGAGGCAGGGAAGGGTGCTTCTTGACGGGAGTGTCCATGGACGTTTCCTTCTGTGGGGCGAGACGGAGACTGCGATTCACCGAGGCGTGGGCGCCGCGTTGAGCGGGACGGCGCTACGGCCAAAGGTCCAGAGGATGAAGAGCGAGACGGTGGTGACGCCCACGGCGAGCCATCCGGCCAGCCCGAAGCCCACCAGCTCACCGCCAGGCGTGGTGGCCAGCATCAAGCCGCTGGCCCATGCCGCGAGCCCGGAGGCGCCGTCGCTGGCGGCCATGTTCATGGCCATGTACCGCCCACGCAGCGGCGGCGGCACCTTCGCGGAGATCAACGCGATGGTGGGGATGGGCCGCGTGGACGTCAGGGACATGAAGAGGACGAAGGCGACCATCACCACCGGCAGCGGAGCGGCGGGAAGGTGCGTGAAGCCCAGGTGCGGCACCATGGTGCCCACCAGCAACAGCCCCAGCACCCGGGCGGGGCCAAACCGGTCCACCCAGCGGCCCACCTGACGCGCCGCGAGCAGCGTGGCGGCGCCGCCAGCCAGGTACACCCAGGGCAGGTCGGTCTGCTTCAATCCGAGGTTCCCGACCATGAACGCGCTCAGGTACGGAATCAGCAAGAAGCTGGAGAAGGCGACGCTGAACGTCAGCAGCCAGCCCAGCGCGAAGCCCGGCGTGCAGAGCGCCGTGACGGAAGGCGCCTGCCGCTCCGAGTCCGTGGTGACATGCGCATCCAGCCGCGGGAGCACGGCGAGCAGCCCGAACCACAGGAGCGCCCCCAGGATGCCAATGGCCCAGAAGGGCGCGCGCCAGCCGAGCATGTTGGCCATGCCCAGGCTCAGGGGAACACCCGCCACCGCGGACAACCCGAGCGAGGACATCACCGTGCCAATGGCCTGGCCTCGGCGTTCACCGGGGATGGTGTCCGCGATGATGGACATGATGACCGCGCCCATGAGTCCCGCGCATCCTCCCGCGAGGCTCCGGGCCACCAGCAGCCACGCATGGCTCTGCGCCGCGCCGCAGGCCAGCGTGGCTGTGATGAACCCTCCCAGGATGACCAGCAACGTGCTTCTGCGGCCAAACCTGTCGACCCACGCGAGCCCCAGCACGCCCATGGCGGCAGAGGCCAACGTGTAGGAGGACACCAACGTTCCGAACTGCGCGGCTGACAGACTGAACAGCCGCATGAACTCCGGCCCCAGCGGCAGGACGATCATGAAGTCCAGCAGGTGGGTGAACTGTACGCCCGCCAGCAGCAGGATGAGCAGACGCTCCTGTCGCAGTGTGAACGAGGCGGTCACGAAAGGCTCCAGCGATTCAGGCAGCACGGGCTTCGTGCGTGCGAAGGGACGGCATGGATTCGGCGACGAGGAAGGCCAACTGAAGGGCCTGGTCCGCGTTGAGGCGCGGATCGCAGTGGGTGTGGTAGCGGCTGGAGAGGTCGTCTTCCGTCACGGGCTGGGGACCGCCCAGACATTCCGTGACGTTCTGCCCGGTCATCTCCAGGTGCAGGCCCCCCGGGTGGACGCCTTCCGCGGCGGCGGCGTCCATGAAGCCACACACCTCCGTGAGGATGCGGTCGAAGGAGCGCGTCTTGTAGCCATTGCCGGCCTTGTGGGTGTTGCCGTGCATCGGGTCGATGGACCAGATGACCGGACGCCCGTCCCGGCGCGTGGCGGCCATGAGCCGGGGCAGCCGTTCCGCGACCAGGTCCGCGCCAAACCGCCCGATGAGCGTGATGCGGCCCGGGATGCCCTGGGGATTGAGGAGGTCCATCAGCCGGAGCACTTCATCGGGCTCCATGGTGGGGCCACACTTGATGCCAATGGGGTTCTGGATGCCGCGCATGAACTCCACATGGCCGCCGTCGAGCTGGCGGGTGCGCTCGCCAATCCACAGCATGTGCGCGGACGCGTCGTACCAGCCGCTGCCGTCGGGCTCGGCGCGCGTCATGGCCTCCTCCACGTTGAGGAGCAGGGCTTCGTGGCTGGTGAAGAAGTCGATGGCATTGGAGCCGCTGCGAGGCTCCGGGCTGACACCCAGCGCCCGCATGAACGACAGGGATTCGAGGATGCGGTCCGCCAGCAAGCGGTTGATGCCGCCCTGGGGCCAGCGCTGGGGCTCGGCGAGCTCCTCGTAGCCGCGCTGGGCGAAGGCTCGCAGCAGGTTCAGCGTGGCGGAGGACTGGTGATAGGCCTTGAGCAGCCGGCGCGGGTCTGGCGTTCGCGCTTGGGCGTCGAACTCCATGCCGTTGATGATGTCCCCGCGGTAGCTGGGCAGGGTGACGCCGCCCAGCGTCTCCATGGGACTGGAGCGCGGCTTGGCGAACTGCCCGGCGATGCGGCCCACCTTCACCACCGGCCGGTTGCCGGCGAAGGTCAGCACCATGGCCATCTGCAACAGCAGCCGGTAGGTGTCCCGGATGTTGTCGGTGGTGAACTCCTTGAAGCTCTCCGCGCAGTCGCCCCCTTGCAGCAGGATGGCCTTGCCCTCGGCGACCCTGGCGAGCCGGGCGGTGAGCTGGCGCGTCTCGTCCGCGAAGACGAGCGGAGGCAGGCGGGACAGCTCGGCCTCGGTCTGGGCCAGGGCCTGCGCGTCCGGATAGTCCTCCGGCATGTACTTGACGGGCTTGTGCCGCCAGGAGTCTGGCGTCCAGGTGGGGTTCGTCACGGGAGTGCCGTTTCGGTTGGAAGGCGGGTTGCGGGCACGGGCGGCAGCAGGCCCCGCGCAATGCAGTAGTCGAGGTATCGGTACAGCAGCGCACGGTCCGTGGGCGGGCAGGTGATGCCCGTTCCCTCGAGCGCTTGATGGACCCGCTCACAGCGGATGGGGCCCAGGCCAAACGCGGGCACGTCCGTGCCCGAGCGCAGGTCGAAAAAGGCGAGCGTGGATTGGTTCTCCCCGGTGCCGGCGCGCTCCGCCACGCGGGTGCGCCACTCGCCCACGGGGCAGTGCTCCACGGGGTAGCCGTAGTCACGGACCCAGGCGAACAGCTCACGGAGCTTCACCTCGGGCGTGGGACACAGGTTGAATACCGTGGGCGGGCGGGTGTCGCGCGCCATGCGGACGATGGCTCCCGCCACGTAGTCCACGGGCGTCCACACCTCGGCGACGTCGAGCTGGGGCAGCGCGCCCACGGGGATTCCCGCCAGCAGGATGCGCCACACCAGGTCCTGCGGGTTGACGATGGCGCTGTCGGGCGCACCCACCACGCGGCCCAGTCGGTACACGGCCACGGGGAGGCCGCGCGCTCCGGCCTGTTCGACGAGCCGCTCGGCGATCCACTTGCTCTGCTGGTAGCCGTCTCGCAGTCCCGGGTGCGCGGGCACGAAGGCCTCCGGCACGTCGGGGCTGAGGTCCGTCTGCGGCGCCACGGCCAGGGTGGAGACGTAGTGGAAGGGCTTGGCGCGGACCGCGGCGGCCAGGCGCAGCAGCTCGCGGGTGCCGCGCACATTCACGGCCTGGAGGCTGCCGTATTCGCGCACCACGCTGACCACGGCGGCGTTGTGGATGACGGTGTCACACTCCGAGGCCAGCCCGTGGAAGCGCGCCTGACTCAGGCCCAGCCAGGGCTGGGTGAGGTCCGAGGGCAGCGCCACCACGCGCTCCGTCAGGTGTTCGGGGGAGAGCTGCTGGGACGCCAGCGCGGCCTGGATGCGCTCCAGGGCGTGTGCCTCATCGCGAGCGCGGACCAGGCACACCACGCGCGCGTCCGTCTGGCGCAGGAGCTGGTGGAGCAGGTGCGCCCCGACGAAGCCGGTGGCTCCGGTGAGGACGACCTGACGCAGCCGTGGGGATTCGGCGGACTCCACCGTGAGCTTGGGGACGACGTCCTCGGACAGCACGGCGTCGGCGAGCATGCTCTCGGTGAGGCCCCCGGCGTCGGAGGCGCCGTCGGTGCCTTGTTCCAGCGCCTGGGCCAGTCCGGCCGCCGTCGGATAGCGGAAGACGGTGGCGACGGGAATCTCGCGGCCCAGCTCGATGCTGAGCCGGTTGGCGACCTGGATGCTCTGGAGCGACTGGCCGCCAAGGTCGAAGAAGTCATCCTGCGCGGACGTCGTCGTCACGCCCAGCACCTCTTCCCAGACCTTCAGCACCACGCGCTCCAGGGCCGTGGTTCCCGCTGTCGTGGTCGCGGCCTCTTCGGTGGGCAGCAGGCGGCGCAGCTCGGCGCGGTCCAGCTTGCCGGTGCTGGTGCGTGGCAGCCGCTCCGTGAACACGAACGTACCGGGCACCATGGGGGCAGGCAGGCCGTCCAGCAGGTGCTGCCGCAGCTCCGCCACGGTGGGCGCGGGCTGCGTCGTAACGACGTGCGCGCAAAGCCGGCGCGAGCCGCTGGGGAGCACCTGTCCGACGACGGCCGCGTCGCGCACGCCCGGGTGGCCGAGCAGCGCCGTTTCGACCTCGGACGGGTCGATGCGGTGGCCGCTGATCTTGAACTCGTCGTCGACGCGGCCCACGAAGACAATCTGGCCGTCCTCGCGCAGCCGGGCCTTGTCCCCTGTGCGGTAGGCGCGGGGGCTTCCCGGCAGGGCGTCGAGCGTGATGAAGCGCGTTGCCGTCAGCGCCTCGCGGCCCAGGTAGCCCCGGGCGAGCGCGCCGCCCAGCAGGTGGAGCTCGCCTTCCTCACCCGTGGGGACGATGCGGCCCTGTGCGTCGGCAATCACCGCGCGCACGCCGGGCAGGGGGCATCCGATGGGCACGTCTTCCCCGGCGGGCGTCACGTCGGGACCGCCGCTGAGCGTGGCGACGGTGGCCACCACGGTGGCCTCCGTGGGGCCGTAGGTGTTGAGCAGCCGGACCTGGGAACCGGCGGAGGCCCGCCATCGGGCGACGCGCTCGGGCAAGGCGGCCTCACCGCCGATGATGACGGTGCGCAGCGAGGGCGGCAGCCGGGCCGCGCCCGTGGACACGCTGTAGGCCAGCTCGTGCCAGAACGCCGTGGGCAGGTCCAGCAGGGTGATGCCATGGGTGGCGCAGGCTTCGAGCAGCCGGGGCACCGACTGGAGCATCTCGTCCGTGCGCAGCACCAGCGTGGCGCCGGCGCACAAGGAGACGAAGATCTCCTCTACGCTGGCATCGAAGTGCAGCGGCGCGAATTGCAACACCCGCTCTTCGGACGTCACCTCGTAGCGGAACGTCGCTCCCGCCACGAAGTGGGCCAGGGCGTCGTGGTCAATCTGCACGCCGTTGGGCTGGCCGGTGGAGCCGGAGGTGTAGATGACGTACGCCAGCGGCGCGCCCGACTGGGTCGCCGTGGCCGGCAGCTCCGGGCCGGCGCGCCGGTGCACCGCGAGCTGCCCGGGTGCCTGCGGAGGCATGCCGGCCGTGAGGTCCTTCTCGGCGCTGCTCACCGTCAGTCGCGGCGCGGCGTCATCCAGGATGGCCTTCGTCCGGGATTCGGGACCGAAGGGGTCCACGGGGAGGTATCCCGCGCCGGAGAAGAGGACACCCAGCGTGGCCACGATGGCGTCGATGCTCCGGGGCAGGGAGACGGCCACCAGCGTGTCGGGTCGCGCGCCATCGGCCCGCAGCCGCTCCGCGAGCGCCTGGGCGGACTGGAGCAGCGCCGCGTAGGTGAGGCGGTGCTCGCCATGCTCCACGGCGATGGCATCCGGACGCGCACGGGCCTGCTCCTTGAAGAGCTCCAGCACGGGCCGTTGTGGAATCGGCAGGGGCCCGCCGTCCACGACGGAGGGCCGCGCGGGGGCGGGCGCCGCGCGCACGGGCTGCTCGGGCGAGGCCACCAGTGACTCCAACAACTGGAGGAAGCCGCGCTGGTGGGCGTCCAGGACGTTGGGGCTGTAGCAGGCGGGATTCGCGTCGAAGTCCACGCGCAGGCCGCTGCCATCGGAGCGTGCGTACATGCCGATGGACAGGTCCTCGACGGGGCCCGCGGAGAGGTTGTGGGCGAAGGCCGGCATCCCCGCGAAGCGCAGGGCGTAGTCGAACGGCATGATGTTGACCACGGGGCCGAACAGCCGCCGCTGGCCGCCCACGCGCTTCAAGTCGCGGCGAAGCTGCTCGTAGCGGTAGCGCAGGTGCGGCCTCATGGCGCGCAGCTCCGCCGCCACGTCACGGGCGATGGCGAACAAGCCGGCGTCCGGACGCACCGGGACGCGCAGCGGCACGATGTTCATGGCCATGCACGGCACGCGGATGGCGGCCGAGCCCAGGCGGGTCATCACCGGCAGACCCAGCACGACTTCGGGAGCACCGGTGTGCTGGTGCAGCCAAGCCGCCGTCGCCGCGAGCACCAGGTCCGGCCACGTGAGCCCGGCCTGCTTCGCGGCGGCCTGCATCCGCTCCAGGTCCGCGGGTGACAGATGCCGCGTCTGGCGCACGAATCGCGGCGTCATGGGCGCGGGCTCCGCGAGCGTCACTGGCGTAGGGCCATGGGTGAAGCGCTCCACCCAGAAGGCGCGGTCCGCGACGTGCTGCGTGCCCCCCTGGTAGGCGGCGTCCTCATCGATGACGGCGCGGAGGGAGCCGAACCCATTCGTGGCGGGCTTGCCCGTCACCCGGGCCGTGTAGAGGTCCGCCACGCGGCGGGCCACCAGCGAGAAGCCGAAGCCGTCCAGGGCGATGTGGTGGGCCCGCTGGAACCAGAAGTAACGGTCCGGCGCCGCCTTGAACAACGCCTCCGCGAACAGCGGGCCCTGGCCCAGGTCCACCGTGCGCGTCAGGTCCTCGTGCATCCAGGACTGGGCCTCGGCCCAGGGGGCGGGCGTGTGGCTGATGTCGGCGACGTGCAGTTGCCATGACGCACGGGGCTGCACGCACTGCACGGGACCGGAGGCACCGGGGACGAAGCGCGCGTGGAGCGCCTCCGCCTCGTCGATGGCCTGACGCAAGGCGGACTCGAAGTGCTCCACGACGAGCGGCCCGCGGATCTCGATGCACTCACCCGCGTTGTAGACGGCGCTCGTGAGGTCGAACTGCTGGCCGACCCAGATTCCATGCTGGGCCGCGGACAGCGGCCAACCTGCTTCGTGTGTTTCGCCCATCGCCAGGGACTCCCGTGTGTTCATGCGTCAGGGGCGCGAGGTGACTCGCGCACCGCGGAGCTACGCGGCGTTCCGGGAAGCGGGCGTGTTGCCCAGGGAAAGCAGCGTGAACCAGTCGGCGAGCGTCGGCCGTTCGGCCAGCTCCACGAAGGTGGTCTCCGCGCCAGCGGTTCGCCACTTCTCCACCAGCGTCATCAGCCGGATGGAGTCCATTCCGCGCTCGAGCAGGTTGTCGTCGTCCCCCAGCGCCTCCGGCGACTCCTGGAGCAACTCCGCCACTTCCGCGCGCACCTGCTCGCGGGTGAGCGTGCTGGACGTGGAGACGGGGCCCAGCGCGTCGAGCACCTGCTGCGTGGTGGTGGTGACGGCGCACAGTTGGGCCGCGTAGCTCAACGCGAGCTGGTGGTGCGCCAGGGAGAAGTCACCCAGCGCGTCGGCGATGAGGAAGGGCCGCACGTCGCTCATGAAGGCGTCGCTGGCCGTCTGCAGGCAGCCGATGTGCGCGTAGATACCGGAGATGAGGATCTGATCGCGGCCCAGCTTCTTCATCTGGTCCATCAGGTCCGTCTTGCGGAACGCGCTGTAGCGCCACTTGGTGAGCTGGATGTCGCTTTCGGCGGGCGTCAG
Source organism: Myxococcus sp. AB056 (assembly GCF_006547365.1). NCBI lineage: Bacteria > Pseudomonadati > Myxococcota > Myxococcia > Myxococcales > Myxococcaceae > Myxococcus > Myxococcus sp. AB056. Next base: position 21,501 of record NZ_VHLB01000026.1, read on the forward strand.
CGCGTCGATGATGCGCTTCTGGTCCGGTCCGCCGTTGATGCCGCCGCCCCAGAAGTCCAGCAGCAGGCCGCGCTGCTCGGGCGTCTGGCCACCCGGTTGGGCAGAGTACACGACGGGGATGCCCAGCGCCGTGCAGCGCTGCCGCAGCCGCTGGATGTTGGCGACCAGCTCCGTCACGGGCGACTGGCCCTGCGTGAAGGCCTCCACGAAGTAGCGCTGCATGTCGTGGATGAGCAGCACGGCGCGGCTCGGGTCCGGCGTCCAGGAGACCTTGTTCTTCGGCAGGTCGGTGGCGCCGGGCATGGGATAGGGAGCGATGGCGGGGAGCGCCATGGGGAGTTCCTTTCAGCGCGTCGCGCGCGAAACCGGAGTGGGGGAGGGAGCGCCGGCGAGCACGTCGCGCAGCGCCTTCTTGCTGACCTTGCCGACGCCCGTCTTGGGGAACGCCTCGACGAACTCGACCCGGTCGGGAATCTTGAAGGCGGCCAGGCCACGCTGGCGCAGGAAGGCCGTGAGCACATGGGGCGCCGGCGGCGTGCCGCGCGCGATGACGAAGGCGCAGGTGCGCTCGCCGAGGAACGCGTCTGGAACGGCGACCACCGCGGCGTCGTGCACGTCGGGGTGGGCCAGCAGGTGGTTCTCCACCTCCTCGGCCGCGACCTTGTCGCCGCCCCGGTTGATCTGATCCTTGGCCCGGCCCTCCACCACCAGGTAGCCCTGGGGCGTCACCCGGACCACGTCACCGGTGTGGTAGAAGCCGTCGTCCGTGAAGGCCTTCGCGTTGTGGGCCTCCGCCTTGTAGTAGCCGCGGATGGTGTACGGCCCGCGCGTCAGCAACTGGCCCGTCTCGCCCGGCGCAACGTCTTCGCCGTCCTCGTCCACCACCCGGAGCTCGTCGTCCGGGGAGATGGGCCGGCCCTGGGTACTGACGATGACGTCCTCGGGGTCATCCAGGCGCGTGTAGTTGACCAGGCCCTCGGCCATGCCGAACACCTGCTGGAGCGTGCAGCCCAGCGTGGGCTTCACCCGCATGGCCGCCTCGGTGCTGAGGCGCGCGCCACCGACCTGGAGCACTCGCAGGCTGGCGAGCTGATGCCGGCGCGTCTTGGCCGCGTCCATCCAGACCATGGCCAGTGGTGGCACCACCGCGGTGATGGTGACGCGCTCGCGCTCGATGAGCGGGAACACCGTGTCCGGGCTGGGGTTGGGCGCCAGCACCGCCGTGCCGCCCGCGTAGAAGGTGCCCAGCACACCCGGCGAGCTGAGCGGAAAGTTGTGCGCCGCGGGCAGCGCGCACAGGTACACGCTCGTCTCGTCGAGCTGGCAGATGTCCACGCTGCCGCGCAGGCTGTAGATGTAGTCGTCGTGCGTGCGCGGGATGAGCTTGGGCACGCCCGTGCTTCCGCCGGAGAGCTGGAAGAAGGCCACGTCGCTGGGCGCGGGCCCCGGCGGCAGCGCCGTGGGCGCGGCGTACAGGCTGCTCAGCGCAGTGAAGGGGCCCGTGTCACCGGCGACGATGACGTGCTTCAGCGTCGGGCAGGTGCCGCGCACCTGCTCAGCCAGGGTGCGGTAGTCGAAGCCGGCCTGCTTGTCCGCGATGACGTAGGCCACCGCCTCCGTGAAGGCGCAGAAGTAGCCAATCTCCGACGCGCGGTGCGCGGGCAGCGCGAACACCGGCAGCGCGCCCAGGCGGAAGAGGGCGAAGATGACCTCGAAGAACTCGGCCACGTTGGGCAGCTGCACCACCACCCGGTCCCGAGCCTGGATGCCCAGGGTATGGAAGCCGGCGGCAAGCTGGCTGACGCGGGCGTCCAGGTCGGCGTAGGTGAGGCGGCGCTCTCCGGCCACCAGCGCGGTCCGCTCGCCGTGACGCTGGGCGCGCTCGTGGAGGAGCTGGCCGAACGTCTCGCCGCGCCAGTAGCCAGCCTCGCGGTAGCGGGCGGCGTAGGCCTCCGGCCAGGTGGGGCAGCCAGGGAGGACGGGGGACGTCATGACGGCACCCCGGCACCGTGGCCCAGGCCCATGGCGTGGAGCATGGTGCGGAACTTGGCCTCGGTTTCCGCCAGCTCGGACTCGGGCGTGGAGCCCACCACGATGCCCGCGCCCGCGAAGATGCGCAGGGTGCGCTCACTGGCCTCCGCGCAGCGGATGGTCACCGCCCACTGCCCGTCACCCGTGGCGTCGCACCAGCCCACCGTGCCGGTGTAGTAGCCGCGCTCGAAGGGCTCGATGGAGCCAATCGCCTCGTGCGCCAGCCGCGTGGGGTAGCCGCACACCGCGGGCGTCGGGTGCATGGCCGCCGCCAGCGTCAGCGAGGAGATGGAGGGGTCGGCCAGCTCACCGGTGATGCGGCTGGACAGGTGCCACATGGTGGCGGTGTTCACGAGCGACGGACCGGCGGGCACGTTCAGCGTCTTGCAGTACGGCCGCAGCGCCTCCGCGACGGCGTCGATGACCACCGCGTGCTCGTGCAGGTCCTTGGGCGATTTCAGCAGCGCGGCGGCGCGCTCCTGGTCCTCCAGCGGATCCGCGCTGCGGGTCGCGGAGCCGGCCAGGGGATTGGCGACCACCTGGAACCCGGAGCGGGACACGAGCAGCTCGGGGCTGGCGCCAATGAGCGTGCGCAGTTCCGCGCCGCGGGTCCCATCCTGCTGGGGGAGGTCGGCGGCGAAGGTGTAGCCCGAAGGGTTGCGCTGCGCGAGGTTGCGCAGCAGCTGCCGCAGGTCGATGGGGGCGGCGGCGTTGAGGTGCAGCGAACGTGACAGCACCACCTTCTGGAGCGGCCCGCTCTGCATCAGCTTCAGCGCCTGCGCGACGCCGTTCAGGTACGCGGCGGGCTCCGGCACCGGCTGGACGGTGTAGCTGGCGCTGAACGGCCGCTGCACCGGGACGTCCTTGTCGAACACCAGCGGCCCGGCGCGCTGGAGCGTCAGCGGCACCACGAGCTGTGCGGGCACCGAGCCGTCGAAGGGCACCGCGCCCACCGCCACGGGGATGTCGTGGTCGGCCTGACGCGCGTCATTCAGCACCGCCGTCACGCGCTCGGGGAGCCGCGCCAGGGCATCCGCGCCGCCCTGGTGCGGCACGGTGGCGAAGGTGCCGCGCGCCAGCAGCGTGCGGCGCGGCGTGGCGAAGAAGAACGAAGAGCCAGCCTCGTAGCTCTCGAGCAACTGCGCGGCGAGTGTCTGCGGTCCCATTGGGTGTTCCTGTTCCTTCGGCTCAGCGGGCGTCATGCACAGGGCGCCACATGGCGGCGCCTCGGCGGTAAGTGGTGAATTGGATCCTAGTAATCATTCTCAACTCTATGGCGGGCGAGGGCCTGAGCGGTGCCGCGCGAGGGCGGGGTCAGGCGTCGAGTGTCGCGCCCCCGTCGACGCGGAGGTCGTGCAGGGTGATGTGGCGTGCCGCGTCCGAGACGAGGAACCGCACCGCGTTGGCGATGTCCTCGGGGGTGGCGATGCGTTGCAGGGGGATGCCCAGGCGATAGGCCTCGGGCGAGCCGGCAATCACCGCCTGCGCGCCGGAGTCATCCGCCCAGAGCGCGCGCTGCATGGCGGTGTCCGTGGAGCCGGGGGACACGACGTTGCAGCGGATGCCGTGTGGGGCCAGCTCCAGGCCCAGGCACTTGGTGAACATGCTGGAGGCGGCCTTGGAGGCGGCGTACGCGGCCATCTGCGTGCGGGGTACGGCGGCGGCGTTGGAGCCCACGGTGACGATGACACCGCTTCGGCGGGGCACCATGCGCCGGGCCACGGCGCGGGACACCTGGAACACGCCCAGCGTGTTGACGGAGAAGGTGAACGCCCAGTCCTCGTCGCTGTAGGACAGGATGGGGCCCGTGCGCAGGACGCCCGCCACGTTGGCCAGCACCTCGATGGGGCCCAGCTCCCGCTCGATGCGCTCCACCACGGCGTCGACCGCGGCGACATCACTCACGCTGGCGGGGTAGGCCACCGCGTGTTGATGCTTCTGCCGGAGCTCGGCCACGAGGGCGCTCAGGCCGTCCGCGTTGGTGTCGACCGCGGCGATGAGGGCTTCGCCCGCCAGGGCACGTGCCACTGCCGCGCCAATACCTTGTGCGGCACCTGTGACGAGTGCCACCCGGGTGGGCGTTCCCATGTTCCTGCTCCTCCTTGTGGATGCCTGCGCCCGCTTGTTGGGCGGGCATGTAGATAATGAGAATGATTTTCATTATCGAAGCGGCGCAGATATGTGCCACGCAGCGTCAGGGGTGTCAAGAAGGGAAGTAAGGGATTGCGGGTAACGCATATTGCAATGGCCGCGCGGTCGGGCTGTCACGCATCGGGTTCCACCGTGGCGCCACGCTTCTTCTGGCCGCGTTGGAAGCGGACCGGGCTCTTGTCCGATGATGGGATTTCGCGTGCCACAGGCGAACGCGAATCACGTCCCGGCCGGGTGTGCGAAGGGCCCTGTCAGGCGCGACGTTGAGTGGCGTTGGAGTTGCAGTGGAGTCTGGCCTTCATGTCCCAGCTTCTTCAGGACGTTCGATTGGCCCTGCGTCGCATGCGGCGCGAAGCCGCATTCACGCTGGTCATCATCACCACGCTTGCGCTGGCCATTGGCGCCACCACCGCCGTCTTCAGCGCGGTGTACCAGGTGCTGCTGCGGCCTTTGCCGTACCGGGCACCGGAACAGTTGGTGACGCTGTACCAGTCAACGCCCCAGCGCGAGCGGCTGGGCGTCTCGTTGCAGTCACTCCAGGCCTGGCGCGAGCGTGCGTTTGCGTTCCAGGGACTGGAGGGGCTGTCGATCCGCGACATCACCTTGGCGGGTGACGGCGAGCTGGAGCGGGTGCGCGCGGGGCGGGCAACAGCGGGCTTGTTTTCGCTCCTGGGCGTGCGGCCCTTGCTCGGACAGGACTTCCGCGCGGACAGGGACACCAATGGTCTGCTCCTGTCGCATGCGCTGTGGCAGCGGCGCTTCGGTGGCCGCCCGGACGTGGTGGGACAGACGTTGATGGTGGATGACCAACTCCACACGGTGGTGGGGGTGTTGCCCGCGGGTTTCCGCTTCGCACCGGACGTGGAGGCGTGGAAGCCGTTGGTCCTGGCCGCGGATGAGCCGGCCGGAGGGGTGTGGCTGCGGGTGGTGGGACGCCTGCGCGAAGGCGTGTCCGCGGAGCAGGCACGCACGGAGATGACGGCCCTGGGCGCGGCGCTGGTGCGCGAGCCGGGCTTCACGGAGGAGCCCGCCGGGGTGCGGCTGGTGCCCTTGCACACGCAGGTGGTGGAGGGCTCCCGGGAGCGGTTGTGGCTCCTGGCCGGCGTGGTGGCGCTGGTGCTGCTGGTGGCCTGCGCCAACGTGGCCAACCTGTTGCTGGCGCGGGCTACCGCGCGGGAGCGCGAGGTGTCAGTGCGCGCCGCCCTGGGCGCGGGCCGAGCGCGGCTGGTGCGGCAGTTCCTGGTGGAGAGCGGGATGTTGGCGCTCGTGGGCGGCGCGGCCGGACTGGTCCTGGCGATGTGGGGCATGGATTTACTGCGCGCGCTCATGCCGCCTCAGTTCGTGGATGCCGAGGCTCTCCGCCTGCAGCCGCATGTCCTGGGCATCGCGCTGGTTCTCTCGGTGGTGACCAGCCTGCTCTTTGGCCTGGTCCCCGCGCTGCGGGTGTCGCGCGCGGATGCGCGGGGCGCGCTGGGCGGGCTGCGCGGTGGTGCAGGGGCCACGCGGGGCGAAGGCGGGCGCGTGGTGCTGGTGGTCGCGCAGGTGGCCCTGGCACTGATTCCGCTGGTGGGCGCGGGCCTGATGCTTCGCACCGTCCATGCCTTGAGCGTGGTGCCGCTGGGCTTCAATCCCCAGGGCGTCACCGTGGTGGACCTCTCCCTACCATCGGCGAAGTACCGGGACGAGGCCGTCCAACGGGCCCTCTTCGCCAGCGTGTTGGAGCGGGTGCGCGCGCTTCCGGGCGTGACGTCCGCGGGCATGTCCAGCACGGTGCCCCTGTGGGGACGCAATGGCCTGGCGCCGGTGCTGCTGCCGGGCGAGCAGGCATCACAGGCGGACTCCCGGGAGTTGGTCCACTTCCGCACCACCAGCGACGGTTACTTCAACACCCTGGGCATCCCGCTGAAGGAAGGGCGCACCATCGAAGCCTGGGATGGGTCGGGCACCGCGCCGGTGGTCGTGGTGAACGAGACGTTCGCCCGGCGCTACTTCCCCGGGCGGAGCGCGGTGGGGCAGCGCGTGCAACTGGTGCTCGACGGTGAGGCCTTCCGCGAAATCGTGGGCGTGGTGGGGGATGTCCAGCACAACAGCCTGGATGCGCCCCCGGTCAGCGAGGCCTTCGTCCCCATGGGACAGCTCTGGGGACTGCACATGCTGCTCACCGTGCGAGCCTCGCAGGACGCTGTCGCGCTGGCCCCGGTGCTGCGCGAGCAGCTTCGCGCCGTGGCCCCCGAACTCCCGAGAGTCCCCGTGCGCTCCCTGGAATCGGTCGTGGACGCCAGCCTGGGTCACACGAAGGTGCTGGGTTCGCTGCTGGTGGCCCTGGCGGTGCTGGGGCTGGTGCTCGCAGGCGTGGGGCTCTACGGCGTGTTGTCCTATTCGGTCAGTCAGCGGACGCGCGAGCTGGGCATCCGCATGGCATTGGGCGCGACCGGGCAATATCTGGTGTGGCGCGTGGTGGGGCAGGGGCTTCGGATGGCCGTGGCCGGCGTCCTCCTGGGGCTTGTCGGCGCCGCCGTGTTCGCGCGCAGCCTGTCCAGTGTCCTGTATGGCGTGAGCGCGTTCGACGTCGTCACCTTCGCGGCCGTGCCCGCGCTGCTCGCCGCAGTGGCGTTGCTGGCCAGTTGGCTGCCCGCGCGCCGCGTCACCCGCGTGCCGCTGCACGAGGCGTTGCGCTCGGACGACTGAGGAAGTCTCCGGGACGTTCGATGCACGCTATCGGCGATTCGCGAGCTGGCTTAGGACTGGGGACAACCTGGCTGGAGGTGCCGCGCGATGAGGAAGGTGAGTCCCACCGGAAAGCCCGTGCCGGGAAACCGTGGTGCCCTGGTGGCAGTCTTGCAGCGGGACTTGTCGGGCACCCTCCGGATGGGGACCGTCTTCGGTGTCCTCGGGCTGGTGGCCGTCGTGGCTGGCTGGACGTCCATGGAGCAACTGATTGACGCCGGGCGTCGCGAGTTGGCGTATCGCGTGTTGCTCGTCTTCTTGGGGGTGCCCGCCATCATGGGTGGGCTGCTGTGCTGGTGGCTCGCGCCCCGCAAAACGCGCAGGCTCGTGCGAAGCGTGGAATCGGACGAGCGGACCCCGATGCTGATGTCGGTGGAGCGCAAGGTATTCGGGAGTGGAAGCGACGAAATCGTCCACTTCGTGGCCACGCTGTACAGCCTGAGCGCCCATCAGCTGGTGTTGAGGGACGTGCGCCTGCGGCACGGGAACAATTGCCTGGCGTATCCCTACGACGAAGGGGTCTCCAAGGTGCCGGTGGATGTCTATGGAAGGCCTGGCGAAGGGCCGGTGGTCATTGATGCGGGCTGGGGATTCCTGCTTCCCTCCAACCGGACCTATCCTTGGTTCTAGCAGCTCACGGGCCCGCCTTCCTCAGTCGTACTTGAGCGCGATGATGGGGTCCACGCGCGAGGCACGCAGCGCGGGCACCCAGGTGGCCACCAGTCCCACGCCCAGCAGCACCAGCGGCGCGGCGACAAAGGACAGCGGGTCCAGGGCGCTGACGCCGTGGACGAAGCCGGACACCACCCGCGTCAGCGCCAGCGCACCCGCGCACCCCAGCACCACCCCGCCCGCCACCGAGCCCAGGCCCTGTCGGAGCACCAGCCTCACCACATCGCCCCGCGTAGCGCCGAGCGCCAGTCGCACGCCCATCTCCCGCGTCCGCTGGCTCACCAGATAGGACAACACGCCGTAGATGCCCACTGCGGCCAGCGCGAGCGCCAGCGCCGCCATCATCCCCAGCAACATCATGTTGAAGCGCTCGGAGCCGAGCGAGCGCGCGACGTGGTCCTCCAGCTTCAGCGTCTCCATCACCGGTTGCTGCGCGTCCACCGCCCACACCTCGCGCTGGGCGGCCGTTACGATGTCCGCGTGGCCGCCCCTGGCGCGCACCAGCAGGTTTCGCGGAATCATCCGCACGACCATCGACGCGACGCCCTGCGACATCTGTCCCGGCGGCAGGTACAGCACCGGGGGCGCCTCGTCATTCAGGCCGTCCTCGCGCACGTCCCGCACCACGCCCACCACGACGCGGGGCACCACGTCCCGGAGGGACGGCACCGAATGCGCCACCCGGATGCGCTGGCCGAGGGGGTCCTCGCCCGGCCAGAACCTGCGCGCCGCCGTCTCGTTGATGACCACCACCGGCTCCGAGCCCGCCACGTCGTTCTCCGCCAGCAGCCGCCCGCGGACGAGGCCGATGCGCATCACACCGAAGTAGTCCGGCGTCACCGGGCGGTACTGCCCCCAGCCCGCGCCGGGGCCGTTGTCATCCCCCGTGTACTTGCCCTCGATGGAGAACGACATGCTGGGGCCCCTGTCCATGGGCAACGACGTGGCGAACGCGACCGCCTCCACGCCCGGCAACGACCGCACGCGCTCCTCCACCTGCGTCTCGAAGCGCTCCAGTGCCTGCAACGTGCCGTAGCGTCCCTCCGGGAGCGACAGCCGCAGCACGTGGACGCCGTGCGGGTCGAAGCCCGGCTGCACGCGCTGGAGCGCGGAGAACCCGCGGATGAGCAGCGCCGCGCCCACCAGCAGCATCACCGCCAACGCCACTTGACCCACCACCAGGAACGCGCGCGTGCGCCCACCCCCCGGGCCCAGGGTCGCCCGCTGGCTGCCCTCGCGGAGCGCCATCTGGAGGTCCGTGCGCGACGCTTGCCACGCGGGCAACAGCCCGAACAACAGGCCCGTGAGGAGCGACGCGGCCAGCGTGAAGCCCAACACCGTGCCATCGATTCCCACCTGCGCGCCCGCGAGCCCTCCGTCCCCGGGCAGCAGACCCGAGGTGGCCGGCGCCAGCGACAACAACCCGGGCAACACCGCCATCGCCAACAGCACCCCGAGCCCTCCGCCGGCCACGGAGAGCAAGAGGCTCTCCGTGAGCATCTGCCGCGCGAGCCGCCCCGGCGCCGCGCCCAACGCCGCGCGCACCACCAGTTCGCGGTTGCGCGCCGCCGCCCGCGCGAGCTGGAGGTTTGCCAGGTTGACACATGCGATGAGCAACACCAGGCTCACCGCGCCCATCAGCACCCAGAGCGCCAACCGCGTGTCGCCCGCGAGGAACGCCCGCAGGTCCACCGGGGCGAACTCCTGGCCCTCATCGAGCAGGACCGGGTTCTCCGCGCGCACGCGTCCCCCCAAGGTCTCCAGCGCCGCCGCCGCGCCGTCGGTCGAGACGCCCGGGCGCAGCCTGCCGGTGACGAAGAGGAAGTGGGAGTTGGTCCGGTCCGTGAGGTCGAGCTGGAGCGGCGTCCACAGGTGCACGCCCGTGGGGTACGCGAACGACGCGGGCGCCACGCCCACCACCGTATAGGGCTCGTCGTTGAGGACGACGGAGCGGCCCACCACGTCCGGCGCGCCGCCGAAGCGCCGCCGCCACAGGCTCTCGCTGAGGACGACCACGCGAGGCCCGCCCACCACATCCTCCTCCGGCAGGAAGCCGCGTCCCAAACTCGGCCTCACGCCGAAGGTCTCGAAGAAGTCCGCCGTCACGCGCATGCCCGGCAATCGCTCCGGCATGCCGTCGCCCACGGCGCTGAAGCCCGAAGGCAGCACCTCGTAGGCCGCGACGCGCGAGAAGGGCGACCCCTCCGCGGACATCCACGCGTATCCAGCGATGGACTGCGACGCCGACCGCCCGTGGTCCTTGGTGACTCGCACCACCTGCATCAGCCGGTCTGGCTCCGGGTACGGCAGCGGTCGCAGCAGCACCCCGTTCACCACGCTGAAGATGGCCGTGTTCGCCCCGATGGCCAGGGCCAGCGTCAGGAGACAGACCAGCGTGAACCCACGATTCTTCAGCAAGAGCCGGAGAGAGAAGCGGACATCCTCGATAAGGGCGGACACGGGGGGACCTCGGGGGCGTGTGTTCGCCCTACGGCGCACGATGACGGTCATTGCACTGGCTGCTGGACCAGCAACTTACCTGAGTGTGGCGCTTCCCTCCTTGCGGAAGAGGAAGGTCACCTTGCCATTCGGTTCGAGAAATGCCGCGTGTACGGCACTCAGGTCGCCACGGCCATGCGCGCGCAGGTGGCTGAGAAGCTCCTTGTGGGAGATGCGCGTCTTGCGCAGGTTGCCGTGCACCAGGCTGCCTTCTCGAATCAGCTCCAGCGGACGACCTTCCAGCACCCGTGCCGCATGGCGGTTGCGGAAAGCCAGCCAGGAGAAGAGCCGGTCCCATGCCCCCATCGTGGCCAGGGCGATAAAGCCCGTGGTGAGGCTGTCATCGTTGGCCACGATGGTCATCCGCATGCAGACCGAGAGGAGGAAGAGCAGGGCCAGGTCGAAGCTTGCGTAGCGGCTCAGCTCCTTGCGTCCAACCAACCGCAGGACGAACTGCACGAAGAGGAACACCAGCGAGACGCGGATGATGACCTCAAAGGGATGCAGGTCCGGCACCCAGAGGCCATGCCAGTCAATAGGCTTCATGTTGGAAAGCTGCCCACGCGCGCCCCCTCCGGTTGGCGTGGGAGCTCTCACCCAGCCATTCCCAGGGCAGCCGGAGCGGGCAAGGACTCTCTCAAGGATGATGGGGGCGGGGGGCTGATGCACAGGGAGAGGCCATGGTCCAGAGGCTCAGCGAGGCGGTTCCCATCGAGCGCTGCGAGGTTCTTGCTTACGAGGTCCCAACGGACGCGCAGGAGGCGGACGGCACCATCGAGTGGGACAGCACGACGCTCGTCGTGGTGGTGCTGACGGCGGGAGGCACGCGCGGGCTCGGCTACACGTACGCGGACGCGTCGGCGGCGAGCCTCATCCGCCGCTCGCTCGCCCGGGCGCTCGAGGGGCACGACGTGATGGACGTGCCGGCGCGGATGCGCTCATTGCTGAGGCAGGTCCGCAACAAGGGGAGGCCGGGGCTGGTGGCCATGGCGCTCTCCGCGGTGGACGTGGCGTTGTGGGACACGAAGGCGCGCTTGATGGACCTGCCGCTGGTGCGGTTGCTGGGCGCCTCAAGGGATGCGGCACCTGTCTACGGCAGCGGGGGCTTTACCTCGTACTCCATCGACCGGCTCCAGGCGCAGCTCGCCGGCTGGGTGGAGCAGGGGATTCCACGGGTGAAGATGAAGGTGGGCAGCCACCCCGAGGAGGACCCAGTCCGGGTGGAGTCCGCGCGGCGCGCCATCGGGCCCCGCGCGGAGCTCTTCGTGGATGGGAACGGTGCATACACGGTGCCGCAGGCCCTCTCGCTCGCGGAGCGCTTCGCGGCGCACGGCGTCTCCTGGTTCGAAGAGCCCGTCTCCAGTGATGACCTGGAGGGGCTCCACCGCCTGCGTGCTCGCGTCCCCGCCGGCATGGCCGTGGCGGCGGGCGAGTATGGGGACAGCAGCCTCTACTTCCGGCGCATGTTGGAAGCGGGCGCGGTGGATGTCCTCCAGGCGGACGCCACGCGCTGCCTGGGCATCAGCGGGTTCCTTCAGGCAGACGCGCTGTGCGACGCGTTCGGCGTGCCTCTCTCTGCCCACTGCGCCCCCGCGCTCCATGCCCATGTGGCGTGCGCGGCTCGGCGGCTGGTGCACATCGAGTACTTTCACGACCACGCACGTTTGGAGCGGATGCTCTTCGACGGCGTGGCGTCGGTCAGGCATGGGACGCTCGCGCCGGACCTGTCGCGTCCGGGACTGGGGCTGGAGTTGAAGCGGGCGGATGCGGCCCGCTACGAGGTGGGCGCCCCGTCCTGAGGCACGGCATCCTGGGCGTGCTGTTCGACGCCCTCTACCCGCTGTAGACACGGCTCAGACGACGCCGTGGTGCCGGACGGGCGCGCGAGGTACGCAGCCGCCGCAGGCCCAGGAGCAGCAGGCCCCCCAGCACCGCCGCGGTGCGCGGGCGCTGAAGCGGCGGCCGCCCCAGCCCCTTCGTCACCCAGCCGCGCTCGGGGAAATCGCCCGAGGGGCCCGTGTTCCCGTAGGCCTTGGCCATCTGCACCACCTGCGCGATGTGCAGCGCCCGGCGGTTCGTGTTCTGCGCAATCTGCTCCCGGCAACTGAAGCCGTCGGCGATGACGAGCGCGTCCCGGGGCGTGGCGCGCACCTTGGGCAGCAGCACGCGCTCGCCCACCTGCTGGGAGACCGTGAACTTCTCTCCGGCCTCAAAGCCGAACGAGCCCGCCATGCCGCAGCAGCCCGTCTCTGGGACTTCGTATTCCAGCCCCAGCTTGTCGAGCACGGCCTTCTCGTCCGTCATCTGGAAGAGTGACTTGTGATGGCAGTGGCCGTGTACCACCGCCTTCTTTGCCATGTGGGGCAGGGGCACTTCCTTCGCGTACCGGGTCAGGAACTCGCTGAAGAGGAACGTCTGACGGCGGAGCTGTGTGGCTAGCTCCCAGTCCGGGAAGAGGTTGCGCAGCTCATCTCGAAAGACGGACACGCAGCTCGGCTCCAGGCCCACCAGCGGCACGCCCGCTTCAATCTCCCGGCGGAGGCTCTCCAGCGTGCGCCGCAGCATCCACTTCGCCGTCGTCAGCATGCCGAAGTCGTAGAGCGGCCGGCCGCAGCACAGGAACCCCTGGGGAACCACCACCTCGAAGCCCGCGTCCTCCAGCACGTCCAGCGCCGCTGCCGCCGTCTCCGGAAAGAAGTGGTTGTTGAAGGTGTCCGGCCACAGCATCACCCGCTGGTGGCCCTTCGGGGCCGACACCGGCCGGCGCGCCACCCATCGTTGGAAGGACTCGGGCGCGAAGCGTGGCATCTTCCGCTGCGTCGACATGCCGGCCAGCCTCTGGATCAGCATGCGGGTCGGTGGGAAACCGGTGAGGACATTCACCAGTCGAGGGGCCCGCATGGCTGCGCGGGCCCAGAGCATGATGAGGCCCATGGCGTAGGCGGGCCGCGGGCGCAGGTGCCCCTGGTAGTAGTGCGACAGGAACTCCGCCTTGTACGTCGCCAGGTCCACCTGCACCGGGCAGTCGCCCTTGCAGCCCTTGCACGCCAGGCACAGATCCAATGACTCCTTCACCTTGTCGTCGCGCCAGCCATTCTTGATGACCTCGCCCTGGAGCATCTCGAAGAGCAGGTGAGCGCGGCCGCGCGTGGTGTGCTTCTCCTCCTTCGTCACCATGTAGCTGGGGCACATGGTGCCGCCGTCGTCCCGCCGGCACTTGCCAACGCCCACGCAGCGCTCGGTGGCCCGGTACAGCAGGCCGTCGTCGTCCGGGTACTTGAAGTGCGTCCGCGGCTTCCAGGTGCGCGCCCGGAAGTCTCGGCCCAGGCGCAACTCCTGGTCGATGGGGTTCGGGTCCACCACCTTGCCTGGGTTCATCTTCCCCTGCGGATCCCAGATGCTCTTGAACTCGCGGAAGGCCTGCACCAGCTCCGGGCCAAACATGCGCGGGAGGAACTCGGCGCGTGACTGGCCATCGCCGTGCTCGCCGGACATCGAGCCCCCCATGGACACGCAGAGGTCCACCGCTTCCTCGATGAAGGCGCGGTACTGCTGGATGCCTCTGGCTGAGGTGAGGTCGAAGTCGATGCGCGTATGGACGCACGCCTGGCCGAAGTGGCCATAGAGCGAAGCGTCATACCCGTACTTGTCGTACAGCTTGCGCAGGGCGCGCAGGTAGGCCCCCAGCTTCGCTGGAGGCACCGCCGAGTCCTCCCATCCGGGACAGGTGTCTGGCTGGCCGGGTACACGCGCGGTGGCGCCCAGGCCCGCCTCGCGAACCTTCCACGCGTGCTCCATGTGTTCCCTGTCCGAATACAGCCGCATGTCCACGGGAGCGCCGCGGCCCTTGCGCAGCGCATCCATCATCTCGCGCGCCCGCTCGAGTGCCTCCTCCCGCGTGTCGCCGCCGAGCTCGAGCATGAGGTAGCCCTGGCCCTGTGGGAGGATGTCGAGGAACTCGGCGTGCGAGCTCATGGGATGGAGGGACTCCATCTGGCTGGTGCGGCCCTTCAGGACGACGTTGTGGATGAGTTCGTCATCCAGCCCCTCCAGCGCGAGCGGGTGGAAGCGCTCGGCGAGCTCATGGGCGTGGCCTCCGGCGGTGTAGATGTCCGGATAGCCGAGCATCACCACCACCCGGTGCGGTGGGCTGGGCACGAGCTTCAGCGTCGCCTCCAGGATGGTGACGCACGTGCCCTCGGTGCCCACCAGGGCGCGCGCCACGTCGAAGCCGTGCTCGGGCAGCAGCGCGTCGAGGTTGTAGCCGGAGATGCGCCTCGGAATCGGCGGGTAGCGGCGGCGAATCTCCTCCGCGTACCTGTCTCTCAAATCGCGCAGCTTGCGATAGATGTCTCCGCGCCGGCCGCCGGCCCGGATGAGGGCTTCCAGCTCCGCGTCGCTGGTGGGACCCACCTTCAGGCGCAGGCCGTCATAGGTGAGCACGTCCAGCGCCCGCACGTTGTGCGAGACGGGGCCGGCCATCTGGGCATGAGAGCCACACGAGTTGTTGCCCAGCATGCCGCCGAGGGTGCAGTGGTTGTGCGTGGCGGGATCCGGGCCGAAGGTGAGGTGGTACTGCTCGGCCGTGTCGCGCAGGTGGTCCAGGATGGTGCCGGGCTGAACGCGGGCCGTCTTCGTGCCGGGATCCACCTCCAGCACCCGGCCCAGGTACTTCGTCCAGTCGATGACGACGGCCACGTTGCAGCACTGGCCGGCGAGGCTCGTGCCTCCGCCGCGCGACAGCAAGGGGGCGTCGTATTCGCGGCAGGCACGCACGGTGGCGAGGACGTCGTCGAGGCTGCGAGGGATGACGACCCCTAGGGGGACCTGCCGGTAGTTGGAGGCGTCCGTGGCGTAGAGCGCACGGCTCCCATTGTCGAAGCGGACCTCGCCCTCCACGGAGCGGCGCAGCGCTGCCTCCAGCCCTTGGACGTCCACGGCGACGTCACCGCCCTGGGGACCTGGGAGCGGATGGGCGACGGGCCGCTTGCGCGAGAGCCGCGAGAGGGTGCGTTGGATGGCGTCCGTCGAGCGCATGGTGGTTCCTCTCCCGTTCAGGTGCGTGCCCGAGGCGGGGGCACGCAGAGAACCTGCGCACCGCGCGCGCGGCACGGACATGCCGTGGCGGCGCGGCGCACGTCCTCCCGCCTCGTCTGGTACGGCTGGGGCGAGGGCCCCCGGGCAGGACTGCCGGGTGCTGGTTCCCCGCATCTCCAGGGGATGCCCAGCTTCGGGAGGCACCCCTTCGCTCCCAGCCCTAGGAGTTTCAATGAGCGCCACCGTCGCCGATTATCTGCTCTACCGCCTGACCCAGTGGGGCGTCCGCCGGCTCTATGGCTATCCGGGCGATGGCATCAACGGCATCATCGGCGCGCTGGGGCGTACCACCGAGCTCCGGTTCATCCAGGCGCGCCACGAGGAGATGGCTGCCTTCATGGCGTGCGCGCACGCGAAGTTCACGGGGGAGGTGGGCGTCTGCCTGGCCACCTCCGGCCCGGGTGCCATCCACCTGCTCAATGGGCTCTACGACGCCAAGCTGGACCACCAGCCCGTGGTGGCCATTGTCGGCCAGCAGGCACGCTCGGCCCTGGGCGGCCATTACCAGCAGGAGGTGGACCTCACCACGCTCTTCAAGGACGTGGCCAGCGAGTACGTCACCATGGTGACGAAGACCTCCGCCGTCCGCCACGCCATCGACCGGGCAGTGCGAATCGCGCTGAACCAACGCTCTGTGACGTGCGTCATCCTCCCGAACGACTTGCAGGAGCTGGAGTACCAGAAGCCTCCGCGGAAACACGGCACCGTTCACTCCAGCGTGGACTTCAGCCCGCCGTACGTCATTCCCCAGGAGAAGGACCTGCGCCGCGCCGCCGCCGTGCTCAACGCCGGCAAGAAGGTGTCCATCCTCATCGGCGCGGGTGCGATGAACGCCGCCAACGAGGTGGTGGAGGTGGCCGACCTGCTGGGCGCTGGGGTGGCCAAGGCGCTCCTGGGCAAGGCGGTGCTGCCGGACGCGCTGCCGTTCGTGACGGGCGCCATCGGCCTTCTGGGGACGAAGCCCTCGTGGGACATGATGATGGACTGCGACACGCTGCTGATGGTGGGCACGAGCTTCCCGTACTCGGAATTCCTCCCTCCAGAGGGCCAGGCGCGCGGCGTGCAGATCGACATCGACGGTCGCATGCTCGCCATCCGCTACCCCATGGAGGTGGCGCTCGCGGGGGACAGCAAGGAGACGCTGCGCGCGCTGATTCCCATGCTTCAGCGCAAGCAGGACCGGAGCTGGCGCGAGCAGCTCGAGAAGGGCATCCGCCAGTGGTGGAAGATGCTGGAGGCGCAGGCGATGAATTCGGCCGACCCCATCAACCCCCAGCGCGTCTTCTGGGAGCTGAGCCCCAAGTTGCCCGACGGCGTCATCCTGACCGCGGACTCGGGCTCGGGGACGAACTGGTTCGCTCGCGACTTGAAGATGCGCAAGGGGATGCTGGCGTCGCTGTCGGGCAACCTCGCCACCATGGGCTGCGGCATGCCGTACGCGATTGGGGCGAAGTTCGCATTCCCACACCGGCCGGTGCTCGCCATGGTGGGTGACGGCGCGATGCAGATGAACGGCAACGCGGAGCTCGTCACCGTGGCGAAGTACTGGAAGGAGTGGAAGGACCCGCGCTTCATCGTCCTGGTGCTCAACAACCGCGACCTCAACCAGGTGACGTGGGAGCAGCGTGTCATGGCCGGTGACCCGAAGACGCCGGCCACGCAGACGCTGCCGGACTTCCCCTACGCGCGCTACGCGGAGTCGCTGGGCCTGCGCGGCGTGCGTGTGGACCGCCCCGAGCAGATTGCCCGCGCCTGGGACGAGGCGCTCTCCGCGAACAGGCCCGTGCTGCTGGAAGCCTACACGGACCCCGACGTACCGCCGCTGCCGCCGCACATCACCTTCGAGCAGGCCCGGAACTTCGCAGCGGCGCTCCTGGAAGGGGACGAGGACACGGCGGGCGTCATCAGGCAATCCCTCAAGGGCATGGTGGACAAGCTCCTTCCGCACAAGGGGTAGCGGCCGGACCTGTCGTCGCAACACGTCACAGGCAGGACCTCTCAGGTTTCAGCGGTGGTGAAATGAAACGGGCCCGACGCGAATGCACCGCGTCGGGCCCCGGAGGATGACGCGCCTTGGGCGGCGCGAGTGATTCAGTTGTAGGTGGCGGTGTAGGTGCCGGCCAGCGCACCGTCGATGAAGGCGAAGTCCACGCCCTTGATGGTGCGCGTCACCGTCGTCACAGCGGAGCCCGCGCGGGTGACGGACAGCAGCGTGCGGCCCGTCGTGGTGCGGGTGGGGACCATGAGGGACAGGTTGCGCGCGGGGCTCGTGAGGTTGAAGGTGAGCACCGTGCCGGTGAAGGCCACGGTGGACACCTGGGTGGCCTCGCGGGCATCGAGCCACTCCAACAACTGCTTCGCGGTGATGACCGGCACGCCGTCACGCTTGGCGGACGCGATGATGGCGGCCGAGCCGGAGGAGCCGGCCGACGGCTGCGAGTCGACGTGCATGTTGGCGTTGAAGGCGCCGTAGTAGCCCTTGGGGCCCAGCGCGTTGTCCAGCAGCGTGTCGATGTGCAGCGGGTAGGACTGGCCGGACTCGTCCGTCATCTGCGTGGCGAGCTGGTAGACGTCCAGCGGAGTGCCGTCCAGGTCCGCGAAGCGCATGGCCAGGCCGGAGCCAGTGAACATGCCCGGGCGGTCCTGCACCCAGTAGTCGGGCCAGTAATAGTAGTTGGTGTCCAGGCGGATGCCGTGCAGGCGCGACACCTTGGGCTGGGTGGACCAGTCGCTGAACGCGATGCAGTGCGTGCGGTTGGTGACGGGCGCGGGGACGGCGGGGAAGGCGGACGCGAAGCTGGCGAGCTGCGGGGTGAAGAAGTTCGGGTCCAGCGTGTTGGCCGTGTAGTCCGCGCAGCCGGTGTTGATGTGCAGGGCGTACTCGAAGCCCTGGGCCACATAGGTATTGGCCTGGGTGGCGCTCAGTCCGCCCACGTAGTCGTAGACGGTGCCTCGGATGCACTCCCAGTCGTCCACACTGCATCCGGTGGGGCTGTCCGCGAGGTACTGGTTCCAGCGCTGGGTGGTGGCGCCACTCGGGTGTCCGTCGCCCGTCATCACCACGACGGCCTTCTTGGCGCTGGGGAAGTACCAGAGGCGCGGCAGCGGCGTGGTGCTCGTCTGGTGCAGCACGTTGGCGAGCAGGCGCTGCTGCTCGTCCGCCTGGGGAATCTGGACCTTGGCCAGGTTCACCCAGTCCGGCTGCGGGTCGAAGGACGCGTTGCCGTAGAACATGTCGTTGGCGCGCGCGCCTGGGCCAATGGAGGAGCCGTCCCGGTTCTGTCCCTGCCAGGCCGGGTTGCCCTGCCGCGTGTAGATGACGGACTTGGCCAGGTCATACATGAAGGCGGTGGCGGTGCCGCTGCCCACGGCGCGCTGGCTGACGGCGGTGAACGTCGTCGCGGTGGTGGCGTCCGAGTAGAGCGTGGCGACGGTGCGCGTGCCAGTGACGACGGTGCGCTTGTCCGCGAGCCCGTGGTACTGCATCGTCTCCGCGGTGATGCCCGTGCCCGGGGCCTGGGTGTCGTTGACCAGGATGTAGCCATTGGCCTGCGTGCCCTGAGAGGCATTGAGTCCGAGCAGTGACTGGAGGTTCGCCGCGGGCCGCAGGGCGATGAGGCTGCCGCCAGCGGTGACCCAGTGGGTGATGAGCGTCACCTGGGCCGCGCTCAGCGTCTGCTCGCCGAGCACCAGCACCTTGTAGTCATCGAGGGAGACGGAGACGCCCAGGTTGCCGGCATCGGTGGTGGCGAAGGCGGCGATGCCCTCGGCCTCCAGGATTTCGCGCAGGTAATCGGTGAAGGGGTTGCCAGGAGCGGTGGCCACCAGCACGGGGCCCGCGCCGTGGACGCCCGGACGGGGCGGCGGTCCGTAGGGCTCGAAGACGACGTCCACCCAGTAGTTGGAGTTCTGGTGGCTGCCGTTGGGGAACGTGGAGGTGGAGGCATAGGCGAAGACGCCGTTGCCGCCTGGGGTGGTGGCGCCGGGCAGGGCGTGCAGCGGAGGGGCATCCACTCCGGTGGCCAGGCCGTTGCTGTCGAACGAGTAGCCGCCGAGCGGCGCGAAGTACGACGCCACGTAGGTGGTGCCGGCGGTGATGGCGACGGGAGAGGAGAACGTCACCTCCTGCCAGCCGACGGCCGTCTCGTTGGTGAAGGTGGCGGAGGCGAGCGGCTGGCCCGTGGCGCTCCACAGATTGCCCACGTGGGCGCCGTTGTTGCCGCTGCCCTTGTAGAAGCGCACGCCCGTCACCTGTCCGTCCACGTCCGAGCGGAACTTCACGCCCACTTCGATGGCGGCGGTGTCAGCGGCGGTGGCGGTGCCGGGCGTGGCGGTGGGGGCGAAGATGCGGAAGGTGTTGTCCGGGGGCTGTGTCGGGGGCGGTGCGCCGGTGGCCTGGAAGACGACGTCCACCCAGTAATTGGAGTTGCCGAAGCTGTTGCTGGGGAAGGAGCCCGCGGCGCCGTAGGTGAAGACGCCGTTGCCGCCGCTGGTGCTGCCGGGCAGCGCGAAGAGGGGCGGGGTGTCCTGGCCGCTGGCGAGGCCACCGTTGTCGAAGGCGTATGCGCCGACGGGGGCGTGGTACGAGGCGACGTAGGTGGTGTTGGCGGCAATGGGGACAGGGGAGGAGAACGTCACCTCCTGCCAGCCGGTGGCCGTCTCGGAGGTGAAGGTGGCGAAGGCCAGGCGCTGCCCGTTGGCGCTCCAGAGACTTCCCACATGGGTGCCGGTGTTGGCGGCGCCCTTGTAGAAGCGCACGCCCAGCACGTTGCCGCTCACGTTCGTCTTGAACTTCACGCCCAGCTCCACGGGGTCGGAGTCATTGGTGACGGAGGCGACGGCGGGCGTGGCGGTGACAGGCCACAGGGTGACGGGCTCCGCCGGGCGGAAGACGACGTCCACCCAGTAGTTGGAGTCGCCGAAGCTGCTGTTGGGGAAGGAGCCCGCGGCGCCGTAGGTGAAGACGCCGTTGCCGCCGCTGGTGGCGCCCGCGAGCGCGTGGAGGGGAGGGGCGTCCACGGTCGAGGCCAGCCCCGCGCTGGTGAAGCCGTAGGCGCCGCCAGGCGCGTGGTACGAGGCGACGTAGGTGGTGTTGGCACTGATGCGCACGGGCGTGGAGAACATCACCTCCTGCCAGCCGGTGGCCGTCTCGGAAGTGAAGGTGGCGAAGGCGAGGCGCGCGCCAGCGGCGCTCCAGAGACTTCCCATGTGGGTGCCGGTGTTGGCGGGGCCCTTGTAGAAGCGGATGCCGAGGATGTCTCCCTCGATGTCGGACTGGAACTTCACGCCCAACTCCACCGGAGCGAAGTCATTGGTGACAGAGGGAACGGCCGGGGTGGAGGTGGGGGCGAACAGCGTGTACGTCGGCTGGGCGCGCGCGGCGGTGGGCAGCGCGAGCAAGACGGCCGCGAGCAGCGCCAGCGCGTGGGCGCGTGGCTGCCTCGCGACCCAGTTGGGCCGTGGCTTCGAGGATGTCATTCGGACTTTTCCTTGGGGGATGGCACGACGAGACAGAGCAGCGGCGACATTTTGCTGTCTGTTTCTGGCGTGGACAATGACGCGAGACGTAGGTCCGCGAGTCATTGCCGCATGCCGCGATGCATTGACGCATCCATGTTGCAGCGACCAGGTTGGGGAAGCGCAGATGCGCTGCGGCTGGTATGAAGGGGGATGTTCCATTCTTTAGCAACGCGGGTTATCCAGTTCGACGAAATCAAGGTCCGCTTCGAGGCCGCGAACGAAGCGGAGACCTTCGGCTGGTTCGTCGAGCACTTCGAGCGGATTCAGGAACGCGCCCAGCAGCAGAATCAGCCCGCTGTCGAGATCCATCTGGCGACGGGGCTCGTGCGTGCCGACACGATCGCCCCTGCGTCTCCGTGGATTCTCGTTGTCGATGGAGATCTCGAGGTCGCGAGTGACATCGACCTGTCGACCCAGCCTTACGACATCAGTTTGTTCGTGGTGCTCGGCAGCGTGCATGCGAAGAACCTGCGCTTCAGCGGAAGCGCGTGTTGCTACGTGACGAAGTCGGTCGAGCTTGCGGGCGGCTGCTTCGGGGATCACGGTGACGAGGCGGCCGAACTCCACACCATCCGTCTGAAGGCGCGCGTATTGATGCTCGACGGCAACACCGGAGTGAACGCTCAGCATCTCGATGCGGTGGTGTTCGCGAGCCAGGGCTGGGGCCTGCCTCGACACTTCACCGACGATGACGTGGCCGCAGATTTCTTCGTCGCCGAGGCGCTGGATGAGGACGGTGGAATTGACGAGGGTGCGGTGTGGGAGTTGATGACGAGCGGGAAGGACCCGTTTCAGCCCGGAGCACTGGCGACGCTCAGCGCGAGGCGCGTCGATGCTGAGACGCGACTCAAGCCTCAAGGAGTCGTGCCGAAGCTCCGCAACGCGTTGTCGGCGAGCTGATCGCGGCACACGCTCGGCCTCTCCGTCTCGGGAGGCGACAACACGGCTCGGCCGGTCAGCCGAGGCGGCAACCTTCCTGACACAGGGGGCATCAGAGCGCCGCGAAGATGTCGCCGAGGGTGGCGAGCATCGACTCCGAGTCCCGCACCTGGAACGTCGCCGCCTGGACGCCCGCGGATTCGATGCGGTCGACGCGGAGCATGCGCACCGCTCCGCGCAGGTGGTCCCAGACGAGCAGGTACCACGCGGGCCAGCTCAGCAGCAGGTAGTGCGGCTCCACGATGCGCACCGTGCGCACGTCGTTCGAGCGGTACGTCAGCTCCAGGGCGCGCTGCTCGAAGAAGGACTCCTGGAGGGGGCGTAGCACCGCCGCTCGGGGAGGCTTCCAGGTCGCGGTGACGTTCCGTGAAGTGGGGCCGACGAGGATGCGACGGCGCAGCTTGCCGACGCGTGCGCGCTCCTCCGGTGGGAACGAGGCGGCGAGCTTTTGACGCAGGCTCTTGAGTGTCGAGAGCAGGAGGGGGGACTCGAGTCGCTCGGCGAGCGCCAGGGCGAGCAGGAGGTCGAGCAGCTCCTGGGCGCTGAGCTGCACGCGCCCGAGCCCCGTCCGGGGCGGTATCCGGATGCCGCCGCCTCGGCCTGCGTCCGACTCGATGGGGACTCCGCGGGCGGAAAGCCGGGACAAATCCCGTCGAACGGTACGCACACAGACGCCGAGCTCCTCCGCCAGCTCCGGGGCCGTCCAGGACGGCCGGGAGGCGAGGAGGCCCAGGACTCGGTCCAGGCGGTCGGTGACGGGCTCGCGCTTCAAACGTGACTCATTCTGTCACGTTCTGGGGCCATGGTCATGGGGTCGCGAACGGGCGCGGCCAGGAAACGAGAGAGCCCCATGAACACCTTGCGCGGATTGTGCACCTTCAACCTCTGGGCGGATGACCTTCGGGCGGCGACGCGCTGGTACGCGGAGCTGCTCGGCGTGGAGCCTTACTTCAGCAGCGAGGCCGCCGGACGTGGTCCCGGGTATGTCGAGTTCCGCATCGGCGATTACCAGCATGAGCTGGGCATCATCGACCGGCGATTTGCTCCGCCGGGACTCACCACGACCCGGGGCGGTACGGTCGCCTACTGGCACGTCGACGACATCGCCGCCACGCTCGAACGGTTGCGCTCACTGGGGGCTCAGCTCCTCGAAGGCGTCACCGAGCGTGGCCCCGGTTTCGTCACGGCGTCGGTCATCGACCCCTTCGGGAACGTGCTGGGCATCATGTTCAACCGTCACTACCTGGACGTCCTGGGAGGTGCCCGTGGCCAGCGTTAGGCAGGAGGTGCGTGGGGGCGCGGCGATGGATGCGCCGGTGATTGCGTTCCGGGGGGCGGCGGAGTTCGAGGCCTGGCTCCAGACGCATGCCGATGCTCCTTCTGGCGTCTGGTTGAAGCTCGCGAAGAAGGGGACGGGCATCCCGTCGCTCACCGATGACGAGGCGGTCGACGTGGGGCTCTGCTTTGGATGGATTTCGGGGCAACGGAGGTCGCTCGATGCACGCTTCTACCTGCAGAAGTACGTCCCGCGCCGGCCGCGCAGCCGCTGGTCCTGTGTGAATGTGAGGAAGGTCGAGGCGCTGCTACGCGCGGGCAGGATGCGGCCCTCGGGGCTCGCCGAGGTCGAGGCCGCCAAGGCCGATGGACGATGGGCCGCGGCCTACGCGTCCCAGAAGAACGCCACGGTGCCGGAGGACCTGACGGTGGCGCTGTCTGCGAGCCCGCATGCCGCGCGGGCGTTCGAGGCGTTTGGCAAGACGCGGCGGTACGGACTCATCCTCAAGGTGATGACAGCGCGTACCGAGAAGGGGCGCGCGAGTCAGGTCCGCCGCGTCGTCGAGGAGCTGGACGCGGCGGCGGATTGAGCGCGGGTGGGGCACACGGTGGGCACATGCTGCCCACCCGGGGCAATCAGCTCACGGGTGCGAGCGGCTCCGCTCCTGGATGAAGCGATCGAGGTCCTCGTCCTGCCCCAGATGGCGGAGCGCGCGCGCCTGGTGGCCCGCGTGGCGAAAGCCGGCCTTCTCCAGCACACGCCGGGAGCCGGGGTTGCGGGAGAAACAACTGGCATGGAGGGATTCCAGCCCGAGCGTCTCGAAGCCGTAGCGGACCAGGGCCTGGGCTGCCTCCGTCCCAAAGCCCTGTCCCCAGTACGCGCGGCCGAGCCAGTATGAGAGTTCGGCCGTGCGAGGGCGCTCCTCGTCGGCCTCCACCAGCCCGGCCAGGCCCATGAACTCGCCAGACTCGGAATGGCCGAGCGCGAAGACATGGGAACGTGCATCCAGCGAGGCAATCCAGGCTTCCGCCATGCCGTCCTCGAACGGATGTGGGATTCCCGCCGCATTCGCCGCCACCTCGCGGTCACCCGCCAGGCGCTGAATGGCGCTGGCGTCGTCAGGGAGGAGGGGACGGAGAATCATCCGGGCACTCACGAGGGCTTTCCCCCCGCGCTCAGGGGCGAGCGCGCGCTGGATGACTGGGCGCAGGTCGGCCGCACCGAGCGCGTCCAGGGCAAGCTCCCATCGGCCCTCGGCGCAGAGCCCGCTCAGGCCGCCGTCGTCATGGGCCCGCAGGGCCACCGTCCGCAGCGCTTCGCGAACCGCCTCGGCGACCGCGTGCCCTGCTTCGTCACAACGCTTGCAATCGAGCTCGACACCAAGGCGGCTGCGCCTCCCGTCCTCGGTGAGGACCCAGGGGCGCACCATCCAGGGCGGGTCATGGCGCATGTGCTGCCGGTGGCCACACTCGAGGTCCGCCACCCAGTGGTCTTCCCGGTCGAGGTGGAAGCCTGTGATTTTCTGCTTCATGAGTCCCTGTGTCGTTGGAGGCGGGGGACACGATAGGGATGGAGTCGCGGCGAATGGAAGCGCCGCGACAACGTCGCAAGCCATTCTTTGGAAATGCCAGCTTCGGGAAGCTGGTCCTGGAACTTCAGGCGGCTCAGGGGCGGACGACGCAGCGGAACCCGATGTGCGACGTGCCGCTGTCCACGGCCTGCGGTGAGCGCGCAGCCGGGCGGTAGCGCAGGCAGTAGTTCGGCGCGCACAGGTGGCTGCCGCCCTTGAGGACGCGCCGGGGAATCTTCACCTTCGGCAGGCACGGGTCCAGGCTGCGAGCCGACGTGGCCGGTCCCCGCGGATTGACGGGGATGCAGCAGGGCTTTCCGCCGTTCCCCTCGTGCCGCTCCTGGTACCAGTCCGAGGTCCACTCCCACACGTTGCCGGCCATGTCGAAGAGGCCGTAGGCGTTCGGTGGGAAGCTGCCCACCGGGGACGTGCCCTCGAAGCCATCCGTGTTCAGGTTCTGCCAGGGGAACTCACCCTGCCAGGTGTTGGCCATCAGCTTGCCACCCGGCGCGAACTCGTCGCCCCAGACGTAGACCTTCCGGTCCAGGCCTCCGCGCGCGGCGTACTCCCATTCCGCCTCGGTGGGCAGCGTCTTGCCCGCCCAGTTCGCATAGGCGAGCGCGTCCTCGAAGCAGACGTGCACCACCGGGTATTGTTCGCGCCCCTGCCAGGTGCTGCCCGCGCCTTCGGGGTGTTTCCAGCAGGCGCCCGCCGTATAGAACCACCACTGCGTCAGGTCGCGAAGGTCCACGCGAGCGAGCGTCTTCTTGAAGACGAGCGAGCCCGGGACGAGCAGCGCTGGATTCGCGCCGGGAAAGTCGTCGGGGTTCAACGGGCGCTCGGCCACGGTGACGTAGCCGGTGGCCTCCACGAAGCGCGCGAAGTCCGCGTTCGTCACCAGCTGGCTGTCCATCCAGAAGTCCGTCACCGTCACCTGGTGCGTCGGCCGCTCCTCGGGATAGTGATGGTCCGAGCCCATCCAGAACGTCCCACCGGGGATGTAGACCATGCCCGGCAGCGAGCGGGCTTCCTGCCCCGCGCCGTCCTCGAGGGGCCGGCCGCCCTGGGCCGGGACTTCGTCGATGACGTCAATGCTCATGTGCGTGCCTCCTTCCCTGCGAGAACGGAGGGGCGCGCCGTGCCCCGGCAGCAAACGTGGGGGGCCACGCGGCACGGAACAATCCGGCCCTCAAGGGTAGGCCCCGTGTCCGCGCCTGCGCCTGCCGGTCGTCGCCCGGCCCGGGGGCGCTTGTGGGTTCCTGGACGCAGCCCCACCGTGGAGACGGCTCCCTCATGGACTCGCACTCGACGATTGCCGAATTCTCCCTGGTGAAGGGCGGGCCGCTCTTCGAGACCGAGCGCCGGCTCCGGCGGGGGCCGCGCAAGCGTTATGACCCCGTGTTACGGGCGCTGGCTTTCTCGGCGATCGGCTGGTTGCCCCTGCTGCTCTTCACGCTGCCTTCGGGTGGGCCGACCGTGGGCTCCCTGTTCATGGAACTCCAGGTCCATGCGCAGTTGCTGGTGGCGCTGCCCGTGCTCCTCGCCGCGGAGCCCTACATCGACGGCCGCCTGGCTTTCGCGGTCCGCCAGTTCCTCAATTCGAACCTGGTGGCGACGGATGGCCTCCAGACGTTCGAAGCGGATGCCCGGCGCGCCATGCGGTGGCGGGACAGCTATGTCGTGGAGGCGCTGCTGCTCATCCTGGCGTATGGCCTCACGTTCATCACCCCGGCCGACGCCACCCGGTCGTGGACCCTCAACGGCGACGGGTTCTCCATGGCGGGGTGGTGGAATCTCGCCGTGAGCCAACCCCTGTTCCGTTTCCTGGCGCTCCGGTGGATCTGGCGTGGCGTCATGTGGAGCGCCTTCCTGCTGCGTGTGTCACGTCTGCCGTTGACCCTGGTTCCGACACATCCGGACATGATGGGTGGGCTCGGGTTCCTGCCTGTCTGCCAGGCCAGCTTTTCGCCCGTGGTGTTCTCCCTGGCCGTGGTGGTGGCGGCATACACGTCCCGGGTGGAGCCCAAGGACCTGTCGGCCAACCCTGCGGCCTACGTGATTCCGCTGGTGGTCATCGCGGCCGGCGCGGTGGTGCTGGTGTTCGCGCCGATGGGCTTCTTCGTGCCCCAGCTCGTGCGGGCGAAGCGGATTGGTGACGAGGACTTCTCGAAGGTCGCGGCCAAGCACTCGCGGCAGTTCGAACACAAGTGGTTCCGGGGCGGACCGGAGCCGGAGCTGCTGGGCGCGCCGGAGATGTCCTCGCTGGCGGACATCGGCACGGCCTTCACGCTGGCGCGGAGGATGCGCCTGTTGCTCTGGGACAAGATGGCCCTGCTGGCCGTGGTGGGGGCGGCGCTGGCGCCGCTGATCATGTTGCTGGTGATGGACCGGCAGTTCATCTCCGTCCTCAAGTTCATCCACGATGGCTTGCGGTGACGCGGGCCCGGAGGGCTCCGGGCCCGGTCATGCCGATGCGCTCAGAACGTGGCGCCGACGTTCAGCGTGGCGTTGTAGCTGGAGCCTCCCGCGAACGTGACGTCTGTCACGGGTTGGTTCTCCGCGGGCGGCAGCGTGGGGACGAGCTCCTGGTTGAAGAGGAGGTTGTAGTTGGCCCGCAGGTCCGCGGTGAAGGAGCCGGTGTAGAAGCGCAGCCCCGCGCCCAGCGGCACGGCGCCAGCGGTGTCGTCGCGGTAGCCCAGCGCTTCCGCGCCGCGGCGGACGTTGTACCAGTTCATGCCGAGGCCGCCGAGGAGGTACGGCTGCACGGGGCTCGCCGTCAGGCCGATGGTGGCCACGGCCTGACCTCCGTTGCGGACGATGTCCGGGTTTCGCGCCAGGTCCTCCAGGCCGCGCCGGTCGAGCTTGTTGATGGCGCCGGTGTAGCCCAGCTCGATGCCCAGCACGGTGGACGGTTTGAGCGTGGCCGTGGCGCCGTACGCCGCGCCCGGATCGATTCGGGGGGCCAGCCCACCGCTGTAGCCCTCCACGCCGCCGCCCACGGTGACGGTGAGCCCGCGCATGTCGGGCTTGTCCTTGGCCAGCGCCGTGCCTCCGCACAACGCGCCCGCGACGACCAGTGCCTGGATTCGTTTCATTTCGAGCGCCTCCAACAGACGGGGTTGTTCCGCCAGGAAGCTGGGGCCGCGGACAGACGGGTTCAAGGCGAGCCGGCAAGGCATCTCCGCGAGCCCTCCCAAGCGTGCCTGTGTCCCACCGCCGGACACCCCACCTGGTGCCGTGGCGTTGTCCGGCCGGGTTGAAACGGGAATCGCGTGGCTTTATAGAGGGGGGCGCCAGCGGCCTCATCGTGAGGGTGTCTGGCCCGGACGAGGCGCGCCGTACCCGGTCAGGACAAGACGACGCGACAACGGGAGTCGTACGTCATGTCCTGGATTCTACTCGTCATCGCGGGGTTGCTCGAGGTCGGTTGGGCCATCGGTCTCAAGTACACCGAGGGCTTCACCCGGCTGGTACCAAGCGTCCTCACGGGCGGCGCCATCGTCGCCAGCATGGTGCTTCTGGGGATCGCCACGAAGAACCTGCCCATTGGCACGGCCTATGGTGTTTGGGTCGGCATTGGCGCCGTGGGCGCGGCCATCATGGGCATCGTGCTCTTCAATGAGCCGGCCACGCCCGCGCGCGTCTTCTTCCTGGTGCTGCTCCTCACCTCCATCGTGGGCTTGAAGGTCACCAGCGGCCGGTAGGTGGCCTTTCGGTGCTGATTTCCCAGGCGCTGCCTTGAAGGCGGCGCTACACGTGGGGGTCATGCGCGATGCGTTCCTGAGTGGAGGTCGTCCGAAGCGGCGGGGCCTGTGGCGGTATGCCCTGGGCGTGATGGGGCTGGGCGCGGGCGTGGGGGCCCTCCTCACGTGGACGACGACGGACGGCCTCCAGTCTTTCGGCGCACGGGCGGATGGGGCGCGCCTGGAGCGGATGAAGGCATCGTCGCGCTATCAGGCTGGCATCTTCATCAACACCGCCGGTGCCAGGCTGCCGCAGAATGGGCCGGACTGGGGCACGTTGAAGGAGATGCTCTTCGGCACCCAGCAGCGTACGCCGCCGTCCGCGCTGCCCATGGAACGGGACGTGGCCGCGGCGCTGGCGAAGCCGCCGGAGAGCGGCCTGCGCGTGACGTGGCTGGGTCACTCCACGCTGCTGGTGGAGATTGACGGCTTCCGCATCCTCACAGACCCCATCTGGGGCGAGCGCGCGTCGCCGTCCACCATTGCTGGGCCCAAGCGGTTCCATCCGCCTCCGCTTCCGCTGGAGGCGCTGCCGGACGTGGACGCGGTGCTGCTGTCGCACGACCACTACGACCACCTGGACATGCCCACCATCCGGGCGCTGGTGCCGCGTCAGGTGAAGTTCTACGCGCCGCTGGGCGTGGGGGCGCACCTGGAGAAGTGGGGCGTTCCGGCGGAGCGCGTGGTGGAGCTGGACTGGTGGCAGGAGGTGTCACTGGGAGAGGGGGAGGGCCGCCTGCGCATGGTGGCTACGCCCGCGCAGCACTTCTCCGGCCGGGGCCTGACGGACCGCAACAGCACGTCCTGGACGTCGTGGACGCTGCTGGGCTCGCAGCACCGGGTCTTCTTCAGCGGGGACACGGGGCTGACGGAGGAGTTCGCGGAGGTGGGGCGCCGCTTCGGTCCGTTCGACGTCACCATGTTCGAGGTGGGGGCCTTCCATCCCTCTTGGGGAAGCATCCACCTGGGGCCGGAGCAGGCGCTGAAGGCGCATGAGATGGTGCGGGGGCGCACCTTGCTGCCCATCCACTGGGGGACGTTCAACCTGGCGCTGCACGCCTGGGATGCGCCCGCGAACGAGCTGGCGGCCGGGGCGCGCGAGCGGGGCGTGAGTCTGCTCACGCCCGTCCTGGGCCGCCCCGTGGAGCCAACGCGGGAGCGCGCGGACACGGCGTGGTGGAGCACGGTGCAGGCCGCTGCTGTCGCTGGCGACGCGCCTTGATGTATCGCCGAGGCCCTGACGTCACCCGGAGTCAGTCGGCACCCTGACAACCACGTCCTGAACATTCGGCGGTCGCGTATGACTGCTTTGTCGTGCTTCGGCCTGTATCCAAGGTCTCCCGGCGATGCACTGAGATGTCTGTCGTTGGGTATGAGACATGCAGTGCGGCCGGGCATGACTCGAACGGTACTCGTAGCGGTGCTCCTGTTCGCAGGCACCGGGAAGGCTCAAGGCGTGGAGACCGCGTCGGTGCCGCAGGCCCCTCGTGCGGAGCGAGCCGGGCTGGCCATCTGGACGGCCTCCCTCATCGATTGGAGTCTGCTTCTGGTGGGGCCCATCCTGGGTGTGGGCCTCAATGTCGCGCTGCCGGTGGGCATGAACGTGCCCTTGACGGATACAACGGATGGCGTTTTCGAACTCCGCCCCATGCTGGCGCGCAAGCGGTGCACCAACATCCACGGGGACGCGATGCCTCGTTGCGGCACCCTGCAAGCCCTTCGGGCCACGGTGGGCCTGGCGTGGACGCCCTGGCCGGGCGAGCGGGGCGATGGCTTCTTCATCCAGCCCAAGCTGAGTGGCATGGTGACGCATCAGAGCGTGCGTGGGACGGAAATCCCAGTGACGGCGGAGGGCACGAGGATGGAGACGGGCGGACAGGTCTCCCTCGGGTTCGACGTGGGGTACCGGAAGACGTCCCGCCGCTCGCGTTCTTTCCTGGCTCCGGTGATCGGCGTTGGCGTGGGCTATAGCTGGAACCAGCAGCGCAGGCGGGTCGACCCGGGATGGCTCTTTGCTCGGGAGCCGGCACGTGGCTGGAAAGACAAGTTCATCGTGGACCTGAACCTGGACCTCTTGCGGTTCGGGGCCACGTTCTGACTCTGGTTTCAATGCCGAGTTGTGGTGGGTGAAGTCCATGCCCGGCGTGAATTTGCGCTGGGAAAGCAGTCGCCGGTGTCCGCGGAGTAAGGGGTTCCCGAGGGATTGCACCCCCGCACGCTGGCGCCCACAATGCGACGCGTCTGGATTGTCAGATGGAGCATCATTTCCCGTTTTGAGCCCGAATCGGGCACGGCCGGATGCGACTCTCACTCACCCATAAGATCACCCTGGCGCCCATCATCGTGGCGCTCCTGTTCGTCCTTCTCACCCAGGGCTACACCGTGCCTCGGCTCCAGGAAGCCTTCGAGGCGCAGGGGCGGGAGCTGAGCGGCGCGCTGCCTGCGGTGCTCGCCGCCGCGGTGGCGGACGGCATGAAGCGGAGCGCGCACGACGAGGTCCAGCAGACGCTGGAGGCCGTGGCTCGGCATGGCGGGGCGGCCTACGTCGCCGCGTTCGACGCGGGTGGGACGTTGGTGGGCGTGGCCGGTGAGAAGGCCCAGATGCTACGGGATGCCCGCGAGCAGTTGAGGTCCTCCGAGGGAGGGCTCGTCCTGCGGGATGGGGATACGGAGTTGCAGGACCTGGTGGCGCCGGTACCAGGTGACGCCGGCTGGGTCCACGTGGGCTTCGACCGCACCCATGCGCGGGGGCTCGTGGAAGGGGCGCTGGCGAACGTGGGCATCACCGTGCTGGTCGCGCTGCTCGTCTTCACCGCGGCGGCCTTCCTGGTCGGCCGCGCCATCGTGTCGCCCCTGAACCAGCTCTCCTCCGCGGTTCGCCATATCGCCGAGCGCGGCGACCTGCGGCAGACCATTCGCATCGACTCGGATGACGAGGTGGGGCAGCTCGCGCGGGCCGTGGGCATGCTGGTGGGCAAGCTGAAGGAGCTGCTGCATCAGCTCCAGTCCTCCACGGAGCTGCTGAGTGACTCGGTGTCGGGGCTGACGGAGTCGGCGGATCAGCAGAATGAGATGGTGACGCGCCACGCGGCCGCGCTGCAGGAGACGCAGGTGACGGCGCAGGAGATTCGCCAGACGGCGATGCTGGCGTCGGGCTCCGCGGAGTCCGTCATCCAGGTGGCCGAGCGCGCCGAGCAACTGAGCCGCACCGGCGAAGAGGCCGTCTCGGCGAGCATCGACGGCATGGAGGAAGTGCGCAATCAGGTGGCGGAGATCGCCGCGCGCATCACCTCCCTGGGCGAGCGGACCAGGCAGATCAGCGGCATTACCGAGACGGTGAAGGATCTGGCGGACCAGTCCCACCTGCTGGCCGTCAACGCCGCCATCGAAGCGGCGCGGTCCGGGGAGCACGGCAAGGGCTTCGTCGTGGTGGCGAAGGAGATTCGCGCGCTGGCGGACCAGTCCATCCGGGCCACCAACCAGGTGCGGCGCATCCTCCAGGACATCAATCAAGCCATCATCGGCACGGTGGAGATCACCGTTGAAGGCACCGAGCGCATGGAGGCGGGGCTGGCGCAGGTCCGCACGTCCGGCGAGACGCTGAAGGAACTCACCGCCATCGTCGAGGACAGCACCGCGGCGGCGCGGCAGATCGCGCGGACGGTCAGCCAGCAGGCCACGGGCATCGAGCAGATCTTCACCGCGGTCAACGAGCTGAACACCCTGATGACGGACACCGTGTCCCGCATCTCCACGACCAGTGACTCCGCCATGTCCCTGAGAATGCTCTCCGAGCGCGTCTCTCAGGTCGTCCGCGCCTACGACGTCTGACGGCGCTGCTGGAGCTTCTTCGACCGCTACGACGCGGACGGAGCGGCCTTCTTCCGTGACGCGTATTTCGTGGCGTGGGGGCGCTTCGCTGAGACGCGGCGCCGCTTCGCGCTCAGATGCACCTCGTCGCTCCGGCAGACGCGCACATGGAGGAAGCGCTGGAGTTGGGAGAGCGCCAGGTCATGGTCGTGGTCGCTCTCCGCCGCGCAGCAGTCGCTCAGCACCGTGAGCTGGTATTCGTGCATGTGCGCGTCATGGGCGCTGAAGAAGATGCACAGGTTGGTGGCCAGCCCCGCGAGGATGAGCTTCCGGGTGCCCAGGTGCTCCAGCAAGGGCACCAGGGAGGTGGCGAAGAAGGCCGAGTGCTTGGGCTTGAGGATGAAGTAGTCATCCGGCTGCGGCTTGAGGGCCCGGGCGATGTTCCGGCCCCGGCTCCCTTTGCGTGTGCAATGGGCGTAGGTGTCGCGGAAGTTGCTGCGCCAGTACCCGAAGTTGTCGTTGACGTAGATGACGGGGACGCCGGCCCGCCGCATCCTGTCCGCGAAGGGGCCCAGGCGCTCCACCATGCGCAGGGCCCACGGGAGGACCTTCTCCCCGCCGGGGAAATCCAGGTCGTTGATGACGTCGATGATGAGCAGGGCCGTGTCGGAGCGTTTCCCCGCTGACATCCGCTGCCGTGGCTTCGTGGTTCTGGCCTTCCGCGTCACATCCACCCCGTCTTCAGGAGGCTGCTGCGCGGAAGGGTAAGCACGGCCCCGGGGGACGGCGAGTCACCTCCGTCAGCGGGACTCCGCCTTCTTGTAGCGCAGGCGCTTCATGGCCTCGAAGCGGGCCCTGTCCTTGGGCGGCGTGGTGGCCACCAGCCCGTCAAGCATGCGCTTCGAACTCTGGAAGATCTCCTCGACGGCGACCTCGAAGGCGTCGGTGTTCTGCTTCGACGGCGTCCGCGTCCCGGCAATCTTCCGGACGAATTGAAGCGCCGCCGCGCGGATGTCGGCATCGGTGGCGGGAGGCGCGAAGTTGAACAGGGGCTTGATGTTCCGGCACATGCCCTCAGGGTAAGGCGAGTCCGGAAAACAGGCCATTGCGCATCACGGAGCCCTCGTCATGGGCGCGTCCTTCCCGGCGCCGAAGACCGAGTAGAGGACTGGGAGCACCACGAGGGTGAGCAGGGTGGACGACAGGACGCCTCCAATGACGACCGTGGCCAGGGGCCGCTGGACCTCCGCGCCGACGCCGGTGTTGAGCGCCATGGGCACGAAGCCGATGGCGGCCACCGCGGCGGTCATCAGCACGGGCCGCAGCCGGGACACGGCCGCATGGCGGATGGCTTCGCCCAGGGCCTGGCCTTGCTCCAACAAGGCGCGGACCCGTGAGACGAGCACCATGTCCCCCAGGACCGACACGCCTGACAGCGCGATGAAGCCCACGGCGGCGGAGATGGAAAAGGGCAGGCCCCGCAGCAGAAGCGCGAGCACGCCGCCCACGAGCGCGAAGGGGACGCCCGCGAAGATGCGCACGGCGTCCAGGACGCGCTGATAGGTGAGGTAGAGCAGCAGGAAGATGAGCGCCAGCGCGACCGGCACCACGATGAGCAGGCGCGTCTGTGCGCGTTCGAGGTGTTCGAACTGGCCGCCGTAGCGGACGTAGTAGCCCGTGGGCAGCTCCAGCTTCTCATCGAGTGTTCGGCGGACCTCCGCGACGAAGCCGCCGAGGTCGCGTTCTCGCACGTTGGCCTGGACCACCAGCCGCCGCTTGCCCCACTCGCGCTGGATGGTGGTGGGGCCAGACTTCTCCTTCATGGTCGTCAGCCGTCCCAGGGGAACGCGCTCGCCGCCGGGCGCGGCCACGGGGATGGTGGCGAGTCGCGTGGGCTCCTCGCGGTACTCCTCGGAGAGGCGCACGGCCAGGTCGAAGCGCCGATCGCCTTCGCGCACCTCGCCGACGATGCGCGTGCCCACGGCTTCCACGACGTCGAGGACGGAGCGGGCGGGAATCCCGTAACGGGCCACCGCGGCCCGGTCCACCGTGACTTCCAGCACGGGCTGGCCCGTCACCTGCTCCACGGTGACATCGGCGGCACCGGGAATGGCCTTCACCAGGGTCTCCAGCTCACGGGCCTTGGCCTTGAGCACGTCGAGGTCATCCCCGAAGAGCTTGATGCCGACGTCGCTCCGCACGCCCGCGATCATCTCGTTGACGCGCATTTCAATGGGCTGGAGGAAGGCCATGCGCATGCCTGGGAGGTCCGCCAGTTCGGCCTTCATCTCGTTCACCAACTCCTCCTGGGTGGTGGCCCGCTTCCACTGCGCCCGAGGCTTGAGGGTGATGAAGACGTCGGAGAGCTCGACGCCCATGGGGTCCGTGGCCACCTCCGCGGTGCCGGTCCGGGTCCAGACGCGTCGCACCTCGTCTGGGAACCGGGACAGCAGCACCCGCTCTATCTGGCTGCCATAGCGGATGGATTCGGAGAGGGAGACCTCCGCCAGGCGCACGGTGTTGATGACGAGCGTGCCTTCGGACAGGCGGGGAACGAACTCGCTGCCGAGGCGCGTGGCGGCGACGGTGGCCCCCACGATGAGGAGCGCGGCGGCGGTCAGGGTGACACGCGCGTGGGCCAGCGCCCATTCGAGGACGGGCCGGTAGAATCGTTGGAGCCAGCGCATGAGCCGTGGCTCATGGTGAGGGCTGCCGCCGCCTCGCTTCAGCGCGAAGGAGGCCAGTACCGGCATCAGCGTCATGGAGAGCAGCGCACTGCCCAGGAGCGCGAAGATGACCGTGAGGGCCATGGGGCGGAACAACTTCCCCTCCACGCCTTCGAGGGCGAGGATGGGCAGGTAGACCACCATGATGATGAGCTCGCCGAAGAGCGTGGGCTTGCGGACCTCGACGGCGGCATCCCGCACCACCTCCAGCAGGGAGCGTCCGTCCCGGGCCTCGGAGAGTCGCCGCTCCGCGTTCTCCACCATGATGACGGAGGAGTCGACGACGAGCCCGAAGTCGATGGCGCCCAGCGACATGAGCGTGCCAGCGATGCCGAAGCGCAACATCGCGTTGAAGGCGAACAGGAGCGACAGCGGAATGGCCGCCGCCACGATGAGGCCGGCGCGCCAGTTGCCCAGGAAGATGAAGAGCACCGCGATGACGAGCAACGCGCCTTCCAGCAGGTTGGTCCGGACGGTGCGCAGCACGTGGTCCACAAGCTCGGTGCGCTCATAGACGGGCTCCACGCGCACGTCCTCCGGCAGCGTCCGTTGGATGTCCTCCAAGCGCTGGGCGAGCGCCTTCGTCACCGTGTGGGAGTTCTCGCCTACCAGCATGAAGCCCAGGCCCAGCACGGCCTCGCCCTCGCCATCCGCGGTGGTGGCGCCGCGCCGGATTTCATGGCCCACCTCGACGCGCGCCACGTCCCGGATTCGCACGGGGACGCCGTGGTGCGCCGCGATGACCACGTCCTCGATGGCGTTGCCGTCCGTGAGCACTCCCACCCCGAGCACGAGTGTCGCCGTGCCGCCCCGCTCGAGCACGCCGCCCCCGACGTTGGCGTTGTTCTCCTCCAGCGCCCGGTAGATGTCGCCGAGGGACAGGTTGAACTGCTGCAAGCGGCGGGGGTCGACGATGACGTGCCACTGCTTCTCCTCGCCGCCCCAGGCATTCACCTCCGCCACGCCCGGCACGCTGCGCAGTTGGGGCGCGATGACCCAGTCGTGCAGGGTGCGCAGCTCCTCGAGGCTCTTCGTCCGGCTCTTGACGAGATAGTGGAAAACCTCGCCCAGGCCGGTGGCGACGGGCCCGAGCGTCGGGGGCGCGATGCCCGCGGGTAGCTGCACTCGGCTCAGCCGTTCGGACACCTGCTGCCGCGCGAACCACAGGTCGGTTCCGTCTTCGAACTGGAGGGTGACCTGGGAGAGACCGAACTTGGAGATGGAGCGCAGCTCGCTGACGCGAGGCAGGCCCGCGAGCGCCTGCTCCACGGGGACGGTGAGCTGGCGCTCCACTTCGTTGGGCGTGAGCGCCGGTGCGACGGTGTTGACCTGCACTTGCGTGGGCGTCGTGTCCGGGATGGCGTCGATGGGCAGCGCCCGGAAGGCGAGCAGGCCCGAAATGACGAGGGCCCCCGTTCCCAGGAGGACGGCCCAGCGGTGGGACAACGACCATTCGATGAGCCGGGTGAGCATGGCGGCTACTCGCCTCCCGCCGTCTCGCAGCAGCCCGCGCCGATGGAGTCCTTGAGAATCTCCGTCTTGAGCAGAAAGGCGCCGGTGGTGACGACCTCTACCCCCGCCGAGAGGCCCTTGACGATTTCCACCTCCTCGCGCGTGCTGGCACCCAGCTCTACCGCGACGGGCTCGTAGAGCCCCGGCTGCTTGCGCACGAAGACCAGCGTCTGGCCTTCCGCGCGTTGGATGGCCGCGTGGGGAACCAGCACCGCCTCATGTTCCGGAGCGACCTGCACCCGGGCCCTGAGGAAGAGTCCGGCCTTGAGGGCGCCGTCGGGGTTGGGCAGTTCGACCCGGGCGCGCACCGTGCGGGAGGTCCGGTCCACCGACGCGCCCACGCGGGTGAGCGTGGCGTCACGCGTCTGTCCGGGCATGCTTTCGAAGGTGAGGGTGACGCGCTGTCCCGCGCGAACCTGGAACGCGTCCGCCTCCGGAATCTCCAGCAGGGCCCACATGGTGCTCAGGTCCGCCACCTGGATGAGCGGCTGTCCAGCGGATGCATGGCGTCCGGCGACGGCGTCTCGCGCCACCACCGTCCCCGTGAAGGGGGCCGACAGGGCATAGGTCCCCTGCGGGCCCTGGCCGTTGGCGCCCGCGGCGGAGAGCGCTGCGCGGGCGGCATTGCGCTCGGCCTCGGCCGCCGCGACCTCCGCCTGGGCGGTCTCCACGTGTTTTCGTGCGCGGATTCCGCTCGTAGCCAGCTGCTGCTCGCGCTCGAGCGCCGAGCGCGCCACCGTCAGCCGCGTCTGTGCCGCCGACAGCCGTCCCTGGTCCGCGCCCACGGCCCCCGAGGTGACCAGCACCAGTGGCTGGCCCGCCTTCACCTCGTCGCCGACGTCCACGCGGACGTCCGTTATCAGCGCCTCGCTGCGGGCGGACAACTGCGCCAGCCGGTTCTGGTTGAAGTCGAGTTGCCCGACGACGTCCAGGGTCCGGGCAAAGGGCCGCTTCACCGCGCGACGTGTCTGGATGCCAGCCTCGCGGGCCGTCTCGGCGGACGCGAGGCGGACGCGTGTACCCGGCTCGGGGAAGGTGGGGGGCTGGGCGCCCGCGGCCTTCACCAACTCCGGGTGGCAGTACGGGCAGACGGACTCCGGGAAGCCGTGCTCCCGGCAGTAGTCACCGGCCTCGATGAACTTCGCGACCAGCGACGGGTTGCATTTGGTGCAGCGGGATTCGGGGACCGCGTGCTCCTTGCACCAATCCTTGGGGGTGGTGTCCCGCGCGGTGAAGGTGAGGCCCGGGTTGCATTGGAAGCACTGGGATTCGGGGACGCCGTGCTCACCGCACCAGTCGTCCTGGTCCTTGAAGACGTCGATGAGGTCGGGGTTGCACCGGGTGCACAGCTCCGCGGGGACGCGGTGCTCACAGAGTGCGACCTCGGACGGGGTGGACGTGCCTCCCGAGGCGGCTGGCGGTGAAGGCGCCTTCGCCGTGGGGGGACTCGCTTGTTGGCTGCAACTGGCGGCGCTCAGTGCCAGCAGCACCGCCAGGACGCTGGGGCCGACTCGGGAGGCACGCATCTACTTCACGCCCTTCTTGGAGAGTTCCGGGTTGCAGAGGACGCACTGGGATTCGGGCCGCGCGTGCTCGGGGCACCAGTCACCCTTGGCCTTGAAGACGGGAGCCAGCTTCGGGTTGCAGCGGGCACAGAGGCTCTTCTGGACGCCGTGCTCGCAGCGCGGCTTCTCGGACCCGGCCGTCTGGGGCTGCTGGGCGGGCTTGCTCTCGTCGGCCAGGACGGGGGCAGCGAACAGGGACAGGACGACGGACAGCGTACGCAGCGAGTGCATGATGAGGCGCTCCTGCCGGGGCGCGTGCCCACGGCGGTGGTGGCCCGCGCGAAGGTGCGCGGGAAGGTTGGACAGGGCTTGGGCGGAGCGGGAGGACGTTCGCGCACGTCCGGCCACGGCGCTCGCAAGACACACGTCTCCCGTGAAGGGCGGTGTCAGGCTCTGGGCGGCTGGAAGATGTCGGTCCCCACGCCGGAGAGCGTGGGCTCCGCCACGCGCGAGGGGATGGGCAGCGGCCGGGGCGGCGGGATGAGACGCGCGTTGGGCGACGCGGGAGCGGGGGCGGCTCTCAGCGGGCAGCACACGCACAGCACGCAGTTGGGCGAGCAGTCCTCGCACTCGTCGGATGCCTCTTCCGCGCAGTCGTCGTCGTGCACGTCCGACGCCAGGGCCAGCGTCTGGAAGACGCCGCCCGTCATCAGGACGAGGAGCACGGCGAGAAATCGCAGGAGGGACTGCATCCGGGACCGGCTTATTAAATGGGGCTTGGCGGTGTCAATCCAGCGGGCGAGGCGCTGAAGGTGGGGGCTCGCGTATCAGGCGCTCCAGCAGACGGCGCATCGCGCCGGCATCCCATTCCCGAGGGCCCGAGAAGCGGGCGACCTGGCGGCCGTCGACCAGGAGGACGCTGACGGGGAGTTGGTCCACGCCGAACGCGTCACCGGCTCGTTTGTCCACGTCGAGGCGCAGGTGGAGCGGCGCGGGGGGAGGCCCCTTGAAGAAGGACTCCACCGCCTGGGGCGTCTCGTCATGGCTGAAGACGACGACCTGGAGGTCCTCGGGGGGCGATTTAGCCAGGGCGACGAGCTGGGGTGTCTCCTGCCTGCAGGGCGGACACCACGACGCCCAGAACACGATGAGCAAGGCGCGGGAGGACGGCACGTCCGCGACGGTGGGCGCGGTCCCCTGGAGCCGGACATAGACCGGTGGGGGCTCGCTCTTGCATGCCCAGGCCAGCGGCGACAGGCCGATCAGGAGCAGGCTCACGGCGGTAGGCGTGCGCATCCTGAGGGTGATACCTCAAGACGCGGCGTCTGCCATGCGCGCCAGGGACCAGGCCGGAGCCCACGAGGGAGCTCCGGCCCGGTGGGGTTCAACGACTAGAGCTTGGCTGCCGTCGCGCTGAAGGCAGCGCAGGCGGCGGGCACCGCGAAGCCGTTGGTGGGCGTCGTGCCGCTGGAGCCGCTGGACACGGCGTTGGTGCCCAGGCCGAACGCGGCGAAGGCCGTCCACAGGCGGCAGACGTCCTCGCCACCGTGCAGGGTGGTGGCCGCGGTGATGATGCCGTCACGCACCTGGGTGAAGGTGGGGCTGCACGGCGTGTTCTTCAGGCCCTGGGTGAAGTACAGCATCATGCGCTGGTTACCCGCGGTGCCCGTGGCGTCGTACAGGTTGGCGCTGAAGCCGTGGTGGTTGACCAGGGCCCAGTAGGCCTCCCACATGCCCTGGGCGAACACGGCACCCACGCCGTGCGGAACCGCCATGCCGTTGATGCTGGCGTAGGTCCAGGTGTTGACGGCGCTGCTGGTGCTGTAGCGCTGGGGACGGATGCCCACGCCCGTGGTGGGCTGGTTCAGGGCGTAGGTGCCCACGCCACGGCCCTGCGCGCCGGTGTCCGTCGCCTTCGCGGTGTAGAAGAGCGACAGGAAGTCGCTGATGCCTTCGCCCGGCTGCTGGCGGTTCGACAAGCAGGACACGTTGCTGGGGCCGCCCACGAGGCGGTTGGAGATGCCGTGGCCGTACTCGTGGACGATGATGCCGGTGTCCAGGTCTCCGTCCTTGTTCGGCGTCACCGTGTTCCAGCGGTACATCTGCATGCGCGGCCGCTGGCCATCCGGCGGGGTCATGAAGTTGGCGTTGTTCATGCCGCCGCCGTCCTGCGCCTCCGCGCGGACGTCGTCGTTGCCGATGCCGCCCCGGCCGTAGTTGTTGACCTGGAAGTTACCGGACGCCTCATCGAAGCCGTACTGGTAGTGGACGTCGTGGATGATGTTGTTCCAGTAAAACAGGTTGGTGACGGCCGCGGGGATGTACGTGGACGGCGCGCTCGTGAGGGTGATGGGGAAGTCGCAGTGGATGAGCGAGGTGCAATCGGGCTGCACGGCGGGCGGCAGGCCATCGTTGTTGGTGTCCTCGTAGGCGTGGACGTTGTTGCCGCGGAGGGTGGTGTACTCCGCGCCGGCCGCGCCGTTCGTATCGTGCCAGCCGTAGGGCGACGCCGTGGCGTTGGCGGGGTTGGAGACCAGCACGCGCCCATCCGACGGCGGCAGCGGCGTGGTGTGGTTGGGGCTCTCCACCGGCAGGGGATAGACGCGGTAGGCATCATCCGCCGCCACCCAGTCGAAGCGGGTCCAGACCTCGCCCGTGGACGC
This sequence comes from Myxococcus sp. AB056, assembly GCF_006547365.1. Classification (NCBI taxonomy): domain Bacteria; kingdom Pseudomonadati; phylum Myxococcota; class Myxococcia; order Myxococcales; family Myxococcaceae; genus Myxococcus; species Myxococcus sp. AB056. Next base: position 61,942 of record NZ_VHLB01000026.1, read on the forward strand.
GTCCACCGTGACGTCGTAGGCGTGGTCGTTGTCCAGGGTGTGGACCTGGAAGCGCCACACCAGCCGGGCCTCACCACGGCGGACCGGCAGCACCGCCAGCTCCGCGTCGATGGGCTCGGTGGACAGGCCTTCCACCGCCACGCGCGTGCGCTGACGCGCGCCGGGCTCGGCCTTCAGGGACTGCGGCGCCGCGGAGAGGCGGACGCCCAGGTGCTTCGCCACGCCCACCACCGCGTCCGCGGCGCTCAGGCGCGGCGTGGTGCCAGCGAGCGAGGACTCCAGGGCCGGGAGGAAGTCGCTGTGCACGCTGAGCACGCGTCCGTCGCGGTCCACGTTGATCTGAAGCTGGCCGTTGTAGACGGGCAGGCCCCGGTACGTCTGGCGCAGGTACAGGTTGGTGATGCCGCTCACCTTCGAATAGACGCGGTCCGTCACCTCGAGGTTCGCCAGGTCGTTGAGCCCCAGCCCGAGCGCGTCCCGGTGCTTCTGGACGAAGTCCAGGCCAATGGCCATCGGGTCCCCGCTGCGCGGACCGGAGAGCGCACCCACCGGATTGGTGAGCGAGCGCACCAGGCCGTTGGACTCGTCGAACTCCACCATCAGTTCCGGCACGGCCTGCCGCAGCGCGGCCTGGCTGGACGTCTGGGCAGACGAGATGCCAAACCGTGCCTGCGCGTTGTAGGCATCACGCGCATCGTAATTGCGAACGCCTTCCTCTGAATGGACTGCCATTGCAGCGGAACCCGAGAGGGTTCCCACGAGAAACACCGCATGAAAAAGGCGCCTTCGGTAAGGACCTGAGGACATGTCGTGCTCCTGCACTGCGGGTTGACCGCGCTCCTCTGGGAGCTACGGTGCTGGAGCGGCAGAAATCACACTTTGAGTGAAAATGGCAAATCACCAGCTAATCTGGAATTCTGCGGTTGTGCGCAATGAATTTGCACAGTCCCGCAGTATGACAAGCAATGACGCTGTTGCGTCTTTTGAATGTCAATCATCCAACGCTGTGCGGTGAGCAGGAATTGGCCGTGGGAGCAGGCGCGACAGCAGCGCTCTCACGGAGCGCACGGGGTGGGCGCCGGGCTCGGGGATGCGCGCCGTCAACAGGGCCGCGCCCAGGCGGGCCACCGAGGACAGCACGAAGAGCACGTGCAGGTTCACCCAGACGTGGCCGCCCAGGGTGAACTGGGTGGGCAGGGCGGCGGCGATGGCGCCTCCCAGCGCCGCCGCGGCGGTATAGGCCAGGCCGCCGGCGGTGGCGAAGGCCGCCAGGTAGAAGGGGCGGTTCTTCCGGGGGGCGACCGTCAGAGGCAGCTCGAAGATGGCCAGGCCGTGGCCGCTCCACAGCGCCCCGGCGAGGAGGACGTCGAAGAGCAGGGGCCACAGCGTCCCCGCGGAGGGCAGCAGCCACAGGGCGGGGATGGCGGCGATGCCCAGTGAGCACGCCATCAACACGGGCTGGGCGCCGCAGCGGTCAATCGCGCGGCCCCAGAGTGGCGCCGCCAGGATGCGCACGCCGGCCACCGACGCGGCATGCAGCGCCATGATGACGAAGGTCATCTTGAGGTTCTGGAGGCTGTGCAGCGCGAAGAAGGGCGCGGACACCCCCACCGCCGCGTTCCAGGCCACCTGGTAGGTGAGCACCCGGCGCGCGTTGCCATCCTTGAAAGGGACCAGCGCGCCCTTGAGCTCCAGGGGCGGGGTGGTGCCCGGGGGCGCCGGGTCGTGCTGCGAGGCCATGAACAGGGTGGTGACGATGCCCATGACGCACGCCCCCAACGCGAGCAGCGGCAGGGCCACGCCCACGCCGTCCGTGGGGCGCAGCCGGTCCATCAGGAGGCCCGCGCCGAGGGAGGCCAGCGTACCCGCCAGCGTGGTGAGCGCGGTACGGCGTCCGAAGAAGCGACCCCGGACGGCGCGGGGCACCAGTTCTCCCATCCACGCCACCCAGGCGTTGTTGCCCACCACGCTCAACGCGGCGGAGACACCGGCCACTGTCAGCAGCAGGCGCTGCTGGGATTCGAAGGGCAGGCCCAGCCAGGGCAGCACCGCCAGGGGGAACATCACCACGCGGGACAGACACACCGCGGTGAGGGCCACGCGCCGGTGGCCGAAGAGGCCCGTCAGCCAGGCTGCGGGGAACTGCACGAACTGCGCGAAGAAGGGCAGGGCCGTCATCACGCCGACGAGGAAGGGCCCCAGCTTCAGGGCGATGGCCCATGCGGTCAGCACCGTCGCACCCGCGCACGCAGTGAAGACCTCCGAGAACATGCCCTCCACCACGGAGACGCCCAGTGTTCGGCGCAACCGTCCCTGATGAGGGCGGACCCTCGGTCCGGGCCCGTCCGCGGGCGGTGCTCCCAGGAGCGGCGCCGTCGAGCCGGGCAGGGATGCGCCGGGTCGGAACAGCGGAACCGCGGAAGCAAGGGAGGCGAAGCTGAAGCTGCGGAGGAGCTGACGACGGGAGGCTGCGCGGGTCACAGGTCCGCTCTCTGTCGCACGCTCCGCCGGGCGCTCTCAATCCACCCCCGGTGGGCCCCAGGGTGCTCGGCCGCCCTCCGGGCAGGAGCGGCGCGGCTGTCCCACATGCTCCAACACCCGTTCGCGCCTGGCTGCTGGGCAGCGCTGGAATCAGGTGCAGTTCAAGCGGTCTTGAACTATATGAACGAACGAGGAGACGGCGCACTATGGATCTGGCTCGGGAGCTGACGGATTTTCTGGGGGCGGTGGAGCAGCGGCTTGGCAGCACCCTGGTGGATGGCAATGCCGGTCCGGACGTGAAGGGCGACACGCTGATGGAGGCGGCCCGCCACCTGTGCCTGGGCAGCGGCAGCAAGCGCGCGCGCCCCATGCTGGCGCGGCTGTTCGGCGGCGCGGTGGGCGTTCCGGCGGAGCGTTTGGTGGACGTGGCCGTGGCCGCGGAGCTCATCCATTCCGCCAGCCTGTTGCACGACGACGTGGTGGACGCGGGCATGTTCCGCCGGGGCCGGCCCACGGTGAACGCGCGCTGGGGCAACATCGTCGCGGTGATGAGCGGCGACCTCATCCTGTCCACGGGCCTGTACCAGCTGTCCCAGCTGGACGCGCGGCTGACGCGCAGCGCGCTGTCGGTCGTTTCCGAGATGACCCGCGCCGCCATCGCCGAGGTGGAGGCTCGCGGCGACCTGGACCTGCCGCTCAACCGGCTGCGCTTCATCGCCGAGGGCAAGACGGGCTCGCTGTTCGGCTGGTGTGGCAACGCGGCGGCGACGCTGGCGGAGCACCCCGAGGCGGTGGAACGTTTCGACGGCTTCGGGCGTCACCTGGGCGTGGCGTTCCAGATTGCCGACGACATTCGCGACATCCTGGGCACGGACGTAGGCAAGCCGCGTTACGCGGACGTGCACTCGCGCACGCCGTCCATGCCCATCCTCCTGGCGGTGGCCAAGGATGAGTCGCTGCGGCGCAAGCTGAAGGACGCGTGGGCGTTCTCGGCGATCACGCCAGATCGCACGAAGGAGATTGGCGCGGCCATTGAGGCCACGGGCGCCGTCGACGCCTCCATGGCGCGGATGAACGTCGAAATCGAGGCGGCGCTCGACAAGCTGGGCCACTTCGCCAAGGAGCCCGCGGGTGCGGAGCTGGTGAGCTGGGCGCGGAAGCTGTCGGCTGGCATCGCCGAACAAGTCCAGGGGCGCGCTGCATGAAAGGCTACCTGTGGACGGGGGGACCCGGTAGCGTTGCCTCGGAGGCGCCGCCAGCAGATGGCCGGCTGGCGCCCTGGGAAGCCATCGCGGTGGACGCGGTGGGCAATGTCATTGAGTTCTGGGGGTTCAAGCGCAACCAGGGGCGGGTCTGGGCCCTGCTGTACCTGCGCGGTGAGCCCCTGACGGCGGGCGAAATCGAGCGGGAGCTGGACCTGTCCAAGGGCGGGGTCTCCATGCTGCTGCGCGACTTGGAGCGCTGGGGCGTCATCCAGCGCGTGCGCCTGCCCCAGGACACCGTCTGGCGTTACGGCGCGGAGAACGACCTGGTCCGGATGGTGACGCACGTCATCGAGGAGCGCGAGGCGGGCTTCGTCGCGCGCATCCGCGCCGACCTGGCGGAGGCCCGGCGGCTGGCGGAGACCCAGTCGGGGCTGCCCCCGGACCGGCTTCAGCGACTGGAGAAGATGGCCACGCTGGCCGAGCACGTGGAGCGCGCTCTACGGCTGTTCATCAAGACGTCCCGGCTGGATGTGTCCGGTGTGCTGTCCGTCTTCCGGGACGAGGCCACCGGGGCGCGCCGGGGCTCGAAGTAGTCTCAGTCAAAGGGGCGGACATGGATTCGCACTATGATCAGGTGATGAAGGCCCGTGCGGGCGCGGACCCGTCGGCCACGCGCCTGTACTTCGCGTACTCGACCATCCTGGACCGCGCCGCGTTCGAGGAGTGGCGGTCCCAGCACAGCTACGACTTCTTCGAGCTGCCCGAGGGGCGGCTGGCCGAGGCCGTGGATGTGGATCTGGTCTATGACTTCCCGTCGCGCTGGTGGGGTGGGCGCGTCGCGGGGCTGACGGATTCCGCGGGCCAGAAGGTGTACGGCCGCCTGTTCGAGATTCGCGGCCAGGACTGGCCCATCATCCAGCACAAGGAAGGCTTCGTGACGAGCATGTGCGTGGAGCGGCCGGTGCGAGTGCGCGTGGATGGGCAGGAGCTGGAGGCCACTGCGTTCGTCACGAATCCGCGGCGTGCGTCGGCGGACGGCCCGGTCAGCACCCGTTTCGTGGACGCGCTGGTGCGCGGTGCCCAGGCCGCGGGCCTGCCAGCGGCCTACGTGGAGCGGCTGAAGCGCGGCAAGTAGGCCACGAGGGCGTTCCGTAGGCCCTCGGACAAAATCCAGAAGGGGGCCTTCCCTCCGCGCTGGGAGTGCACAGCTTGGGCGGCGCGTATGTTCTTCTTCTTCTCGAACCGGCTCGGCTGTATCGGCAGCATCCTGGTGTCGATCGCCCTGAGCGCGGTGCTCTACTTCCTGTTCATGCGCTGAGGCCCAGCCTCTAGGCTCGGCTCACGGCTTGCCGTGCCATAGGTCGTCCGAGTCCTCGGATTCCAGTGGATGGATGGTGATCTCGCGCCCGTCCTTGTCGGGCGTGCTGCGCACCGCCTCCGTCTCATCCGGCGTTCGAGGCGCCCGCTCCGAGAAGTTGTCGTTTTGAAGGTGGCGCTGACGCTGCTCACTGGTCCCGCCGTACCCTTCAATGATCCTCTTCTTCGTCATCCCCGTCCTCCTGGTGAGTCGATCGCCCAGAAGTAGGCTGGGGTTGGATGGAGGAGGGAGCAAGCGGCGTCGCCTGCTCGCCTGGTGTGTGGGCGATGTGTCGGAGCCTGGTGAGGTAGTGCCTACATGCACGAACCATCAGGTATTTTCAGGGGGGCCTGAGACCTTCGTTCCTACATGAACATCGGGGTAGGGGGCCCAACATGGCTGATCGGGACCGTTTGCCTGTCTAGATGTTCAGTGGGTCATGCGGTGGTCGGCTGGGCCATGCCTACCTGAACGAGCTATCAGGCATTTTTAGCTTCATGATCGCGGTGCCGCTGTAAGTGGGCTTCAGTGGCACGCCGGGCTCTGGTTGCTCCCGCTACTGACGGCGCGTTCAGTGGGTGGCGTGCCCTCGATTGCGCCAATGCCTACATGGGCGCGTGTTCAGTGGCGTGCGGAGCTCTGATCGCGACCTGTTTGCTGATGATATGTTCAGTGATTCGGGTGACGCCTTGTTTGCGAATGCCTACATGTTCGCGCGTTCAGTGTCGCGTGTCGCCTTGATTGAGGCTTGCAGCTGGTTGGATGTTCAGTGATTCGGGCACCGCCTGAAATATTAATACCTACATGTCCGCGCGTTCAGTGTCGCTGCATGGCTGATCGCCGTCTTTTGGCTGACTGGATGTTCAGTGATTTTTGGCACCCCGTGTGTCGAGTCCACGGGCCTGCTCGGTCTGTGCCTGGCTGGTTCCCGTTCGCTGACCGGATGTCTGGTTGTTTTAATGTGTCTTGGTTTGTGTTTGAGATTGAAATGTCTGTGATTGGTGGTCGTCTTTGAGGGGCGGGCAGGGGAGTCCGCGGTGATGCTGCGGCGAACGCCCCTGTGTCGAGGCATTGGCTCAGCCCGGCGTGAACCACAACACGGACAACGGGGGCAGGGTGAGGGTGGCCGAAGCCGGCTGGCCATCCCAGCCCGTGGGCTCGGTGTGAATCTGGCCCATGTTGCCCAGGTTGGATCCGCCGTACTGCTCGGCGTCCGTGTTTAGCAACTCCACGTAGCGGCCCTGGAACGGAAAGCCCACGCGGTAGTTCTCACGCACCGTTGGCGACAGGTTGGCGATACACACCACATGCCGTCCTGGCTGACGCGCGCGCCGCACGAACGCGAACACGTTGTACGCGGCCGAGTCCGGCTGGAGCCACTGGAACCCCATGGGCTCGCCGTCCGCATCGTGAAGCGCGGGCATGTCCCGGTAGATGCGGTTCAGGTTCGAGACCAGCTGAAGAATGCCGTGGTGCCCCGGGTCGTGCGTCAGGTGCCAGTCCAGGCTCTTGTCGTGGTTCCACTCGGCCGGCTGGCCGAACTCACCGCCCATGAAGACGAGCTTCTTGCCAGGGTGCGCCCACATCCACGCGAACAGGGCACGCAGGTTGGCGCGCTTCTGCCACGGGTCGCCCGGCATGCGTCCGTACAGGCTACCCTTGCCGTGCACCACCTCGTCATGGCTCAGCGGCAGCATGAACTGCTCGCTGAACGCGTACAGCAGGCCGAAGGTGAGCTGGTTGTGGTGGTACTGCCGGTAGATGGGGTCCTTGGAGAAGTACGACAGCGTGTCGTGCATCCACCCCATGTTCCACTTGTAGTCGAACCCCAGCCCGCCTTCGGACACGGGCGCGGACACCTTGGGCCAGGCCGTGGACTCCTCGGCGATGACGACGACGCCCGGGTGCTTGCGGTGAACCGTCTCGTTCAGCTCACGCAGGAAGTGGATGGCCTCTTCGTTCTCCCGGCCGCCCCAGCGGTTGGGAATCCACTCGCCCTGCTTGCGGCTGTAGTCGAGGTAGAGCATCGACGCCACCGCGTCCACGCGCAGTCCGTCGATGTGGTACTCCTCGATCCAGAACAACGCGTTGGCGATGAGGAAGTTGCGCACCTCATTGCGGCCGAAGTTGAAGACCAGCGTGCCCCAGTCCGGCTGCGCGCCCTTGCGCGGGTCCGCATGCTCATACAGGGCCGTGCCGTCGAACTGTCCCAGGGCGTGCAGGTCGCGCGGGAAGTGTCCGGGCACCCAGTCCACGAGCACCCCGATGCCTTCCTGGTGCATGTGGTCGATGAAGAAGCGCAGGTCATCCGGGTGGCCGAAGCGCGCCGTGGGAGCGTAGTAGCCACCCACCTGGTAGCCCCAGGAGCCCCCGTAGGGGTGCTCGGCCACGGGCAGCAGCTCGATGTGAGTGAAGCCGGTGAACTTGATGTACTCGGCCAGCGCCGGTGCCAGCTCCCGGTACGTCATGGGCCGGTCGCCGTCCTCCACCACCCGGCGCCAGCTGCCCAGGTGGACTTCGTACACGCTCCACGGCTGGTGATGGACGTCCCGCCGCTGCGCGCGTTGCTCCAGCCACGCCGCGTCGCCCCAGGTGTAGCGCGCCAGGTCGTGCACCACGGAGGCCGTGGCGGGGGGGACCTCGGTACGGAAGGCGAACGGGTCCGCCTTGAGGACGTTGGGCCCGCCCTGGCCGGGGCGAATCTCGAACTTGTACCGGGTGCCTTCGCCCACCTCGGGGACGAAGAGCTCCCAGATGCCGGAGGAGCCCATGCGGCGCATGGAGTGCAGCCGGCCGTCCCAGCCGTTGAAGTCACCGACCACGGACACGCCCGCCGCCGTGGGGGCCCACACCGCGAACGAGGTGCCGCGCACGCCGTGGTGGTGCAGCAGGTGCGCGCCCATGCGCTCCCAGAGGCGCTCGTGGCGGCCTTCACCGGCGTAATACAGGTCCATCTCCCCCAGGGTGGGGAGGAAGCTGTACGGGTCGCGAAGCGTGAAGACGCGCTTGCCGGGGTACTCCACCTCCAGCAAGTAGTTGAACGTCTGGTCCTTGCCGTTGATGCGGGCCTCGTAGACGCCGCCCAGCCGGTGCGTCATCGCGACGCGACCGCCGGATTCCGGCAGCACGTGGATGGCCACGGCGTCCGGGCGGAAGGCGCGAATCACCACGCCGTCCCCATCCGGGTGGATGCCGAGGACAGAGTGCGGCTCCGGATGCCTCAGCTCCACGACGCGCTGAAGCTCCGCGTCGACCTGGGCCTTGTCGGCTGGCTTCCTCACTTGGATGCCTCCATACGCAAGAGGGCCTGGAGGGGGATGCGCACCCAGTCGGGCCGGTTCTGCATTTCGTATCGCACTTCGTAGAGGAGCTTCTCCAGCTCGAACGCACGCAGCATCACGTCGAAGGTGTCGTCGTCCGAGGGCAGGAAGGGCGCGCCGCGCGTCACCTGCCGGTACCCTTCGACGAAGGCGTCGCGGATGGTGCTGATGCGCTCGTGGGGCGTGCCACCCTCCAGCGCCACCGTCGCCTCCGCGTAGTCGAACGAGCGGATCATCCCCGCCACGTCGCGCAGCGCGCTGTACTTCTCCCGGCGGACGGTGAAGGAGCGCGCGGGCTCGCCTTCGAAGTCGAAGATGAGCCACTGGTTGTTGGCGCGCAGCACCTGTCCCAGGTGGAGGTCGCCGTGGATGCGAATCTTCTGTCCGGAGGGCGGCACCTGCGCCAGGCGCTTCGCGTACTCGATGAGGTCCTCGCGCCGGTTCTCCGGCTCCGGGTTCTGCCGGCTGGCGTCCGCCAGCGTCACGCCCAGCTCCCCGACGATGGAGGCGCTCCAGCGCTGGAGGTCCTCTTGCAACAGTGGCTCTGGCGTGAAGGCCGGGTCTTCGTCGGTCGCCGAGGCGAACGCCAGGTGGAGCTCGCCCAGACGCGAGCCCAGGTCGCGCATCTCCGACTGGAAGCGCGGGCCCACGGCGCGCTCCTGGCGCAGCCGGTCCAGCGTGTACTTCCAGCCGTCCGTCGCATCCGGCACGAAGCGGTGGGCCACCGCGAGCGTCGCGCCCGCCGCCCCTTCCAGATGCAGCGCGCCCAACAGCGTGGGCGTGGCGCGGAACGACGTCTTGGTCGCGAGGAAGCGGCCTACCTCGTGCTCCGGGTTCACGCCGGCTTCCAGCTTGCGGATGATCTTCAGGATGACCTTCTCACCCAGCACCACCGAGGTGTTGCTCTGCTCCACCTGCAGCCGCCGCACCTCCGGTGACGCGGGGAGCGCGAGCAATCCGTCCTGCCCGCCAATCCATTCGCCTTGCACGCGGCCGGACGCGGACGCCACCTGGCCTCCGGTTCGGATGAGGTCGAAGAGGCCGCGCAGGCATTCATCGCTCTCCAGCGCGTCTCGCACGCCTTCGGTGGAGGGATGGACGGGCAACAGGTAGCGCTCCGGGCTGCCCAGTTCGTAGATGACCTCCACCACGGCGAGGCTGAAGGAGCAGCCGCCCGATTCGACGGCGGCGTGGTCCATCACCGTGACGTGCTTGATGGGCCAGGCCTTGCCGCTGAACCAGCGCTGGTGCTTGAGGTACTCAGGGAGCTTGGTCAAGTCGAGGGTTGTCATTCGAGGCTCCTCACCTGCTGGGACCTGTCCAGCCGGAACCACAGGAACATGAAGGGGCCCATGGAGAGCTGATACGGAATCTCACTCACCCGCGGGAAGGGGGTTTCTCCAATCAGCTCCACCGGCACAGCGCCCTCCCACTCACGCATGTCGAGCACTGCGGGCTGGGCGAAGCGCGACAGGTTGCACACCACCAGAACCGTCTGGCCCTCCCATTCACGGATGAAGGCCAGCACCTTGCGATTGTCCGTCTGGAGGAAGCGCAGGTTCCCCAACGAGAAGACGGGGTAGCGCTGGCGGATGCGAATCATCCGCTTCACCCAGTGCAGGAGGCTGGACTTCACCCGCTCCTGCGCTTCCACGTTGATGGACTGATAGCCGTACACCGGGTCGGCGATGACGGGCGCGTACAGGCGTGCGTAATCCGCGCGGCTGAATCCCGCGTTGCGGTCTCCCGTCCATTGCATGGGCGTGCGCACGCCGTTGCGGTCGCCGAGGTAGATGTTGTCGCCCATGCCAATCTCGTCGCCGTAATAGAGGACGGGCGTGCCGGGCAGGGTGAAGAGCAGGCTGTGCATCAGCTCGATGCGCCGGCGGCCGTTGTCCATCAGCGGCGCCAGCCGGCGGCGAATGCCCAGGTTGATGCGCATGCGCGGATCGGTGGCGTATTCCCGGTACATGTAGTCCCGGTCCTCGTCCGTCACCATCTCCAGCGTCAGCTCGTCATGGTTGCGCAGGAAGATGGCCCACTGGCAGTTGTCCGGGATGTCCGGCGTCTGCTGCATGATTTCGACGATGGGCGTGCGGTCCTCGCGGCGCACCGCCATGTAGAGGCGGGGCATCACCGGGAAGTGGAAGCCCATGTGGAATTCGTCGCCGTCGCCGAAGTACACGCGCACGTCGGCGGGCCACTGGTTCGCCTCCGCCAGCAGCATCTTCCCCTTGTATTCGGAGTCGATGGTCTTCCGCAGGCGCTTGAGGAAGGCGTGCGTCTCCGGGAGGTTCTCGCAGTTGGTGCCTTCACGCTCGAAGAGGTAGGGCACGGCGTCGCAGCGGAACCCGTCCACGCCCATGTTGAGCCAGAAGCGCATGACGTCCAGCATGGCTTCCTGCACTTCGGGGTTGTCGTAGTTGAGGTCCGGCTGGTGGCTGAAGAAGCGGTGCCAGAAGTACTGCTTGGCCACCGGATCCCACGTCCAGTTGGAGCGCTCCGTGTCCAGGAAGATGATGCGCGCGCCCTTGTACTGCTCGTCGGTGTCGCTCCAGACGTACCAGTTGCGCTTGGGGCTGTTGGGGTCGCTGCGCGCTTCCTGGAACCAGGGGTGCTGGTCACTGGTGTGGTTCACCACCAGCTCGGTGATGACGCGGATGTCGCGCTTGTGCGCCTCATCCACCAGCCGCTGGAAGTCCGCGAGCGTGCCGTAGTCCGGGTGGACGCCGTAGAAGTCCGCGATGTCGTAGCCGTCGTCGCGCAGCGGCGAAGGGTAGTGGGGCAGCAACCAGAGGCAGTTGATGCCCAGATCCTGGAGGTACGGAAGCTTCTCAATCAGACCGGGGATGTCCCCGTGGCCGTCGCCATTGGAGTCATGGAAGGCACGCAGGTGCAGCTCGTAGATAAGGGCTTTCTTGTACCAGAGGGGATCCAGGTCCATTACGCCTCTCGGGTTGTCACTCGTAGTAGTCGAACGCGTTCTCGGTACGGCGGAACCGGTGAACGGCCCAGAGGGCCGCGGGCTGCTCGGGCGTCAGGCGCACCTGCACGTCCGGACCCTGCCATAGCGAGCGCTGGTCCGACATCAGCTCGTGCACCTGATACGTCTCGTCAGGGCGCGCGCCCAGCCACTCCAGGGGCACGTGCAGCAGCGCTTCCTGGGCGGCATACGGGTCCAGGCTCACCGCCATCAGCACCGTGCTGCCGCCGTCTGGCGTGCGCTTGCCGTAGAAGAGGACTCGGTCGTTGTTCGACGAGAAGAAGCGCAGCGTTCCGTACTGGTGCAGCGCGGGGTGCGTGCGGCGCGCGGCGTTGAGGCGCGCAATCCAATCCCGGATGTTGCCGGGCCGGTCCAGGTCCCACGCGACCAGCTGGTACTTCTCCGAATCGGTGTACTCCTCCTTGCCCGGGATGGGGCGGCCTTCGCACAGCTCGTAGCCGCAGTACATGCCCCACACGGAGGAGAGCGTACCGGCCAGCGCCGCGCGCAGACGGAAGGCACCGGGCCCCGCGTTCTGGAGGAACTCCGGGAGGATGTCCGGCGTATTGGGCCAGAGGTTGCCGCGGAAGTAGTCGGACACCGGCGGCTGAGTGATTTCCTCCAGGTACTCCTGGAGCTCGCCCTTGAAGTTGCGCCAGGTGAAGTAGGTGTACGACTGGGTGAAGCCCACCTTGCCCAGGGCCTTCATCACCTTGGGACGGGTGAAGGCCTCGGACAGGAAGAGGACCTGCGGATGGGCTTCCTGCACGCGCCGGATGAGCCAGGCCCAGAATTGCGTGGGCTTGGTGTGCGGGTTGTCCACGCGGAACGTATTCACCCCTTGCTTCACCCAGTGGAGGACGACGGATTCCAGCTCCGCCCAGAGCGACTCACGGGCGGGGCCCATCCAGTCGAAGTTGACGATGTCCTCGTAGCGCTTCGGCGGGTTCTCCGCCGTCTTGATGGTGCCGTCCGGCCGGTGCTGGAACCACTCCGGATGCTCCTTCACGTACGGGTGGTCCGGCGAGCACTGGAAGGCCAGGTCCAGCGCCACCTCGATGCCGTGGGCCTGCGCCGTCTCCACGAAGTGCCGGAAGTCCTCCAGCGTCCCCAGCTTCGGGTGCACGGCCTTGTGGCCGCCTTCCGAGGCACCGATGGCCCAGGGGCTGCCCACGTCGTCAGGCGCCGCGGTGAGGCTGTTGTTCTTGCCCTTGCGCGCCGTGCGGCCAATGGGGTGGATGGGCGGGAGGTAGACGGTGTCGAAGCCGAGCTGCTGGATGTACGGCAGCCAGCCTTCCGCGTCCCGGAACGTGGCGTGGGTGACGCCGTCGCGCTTCGCCGAACGCGGGAAGAATTCGTACCACGCGCTGAAGCGGGCCTTCTCCCGGTCCGCGAAGACCTCCAACACCTTGTCGTAGCGGCGGGCCAGTGAGCGGTCCGGATGGGTCGAGGCCACGTCGGCCAGCTCGGGGGCCAGGGCCACGGCGAGGAGGTCCGGGGAGGGGGGCTGTCGCAGCCGGACGGCCGCTTCGTCCAGCACTCGCGCGTCGTCCAGTTGCTTCGCCGTACGGGCACGGGCGGCGGCGCCTTCCAGCAGGGCGGCGCCTTCCAGCAACTCGCTGCGCACGTCGCGGCCCGCGTCGACCTTGCGCTTCAGCTCGGACGTCCAGGTCCGGAAGAGGTCTGGCCAGGCCTCAATCGTGAACTCGTAGCGGCCGTTCCGCGTCAGGGGGAATTCGCCTTCCCACCGGTCATTGCCGAGGAAGCGCATGGGCACTTCCTCCCAGTCGGTCTGCTGCGCCCTGGGTGTCACCTGGCGCCAGCGGACGACGGCGACGAGGACGTCGTGGCCTTCCTTGAAGACATCCGCCTTGACGGTGCACCGCTCTCCCACGACGCGCTTCACGGCGTGACGTCCAGCGTCCAGCTCGGGGCTGACTCCCTCGATGAATACGCTTCCGAGTCGTTCAGTCATGGTGGCTGGCGGCCCTTATAGGTCTTGGGTTGTGATTGCCTCGCGGCGAATCGCGGCTGTTGTCGATGCTGGACGCCTTCCGTGCCAGCCGCGTTGGCTCGTCAACGTTAGGGATGGGGGCGGGCACTGCCCACCCTGGAAGGCACGGCGCGCCCGGGTGCCCGCCTGCCGATACTTGAAGCTGGGAACTGCCCTGCCGTTTGAGCTATCCGGGACGAACATGGCGCCTCCTTCCTTCGCTGTGCCCCGAGCAAGCGACCCAGCGCTGGACCGGGCCCTCCTCCGGCAAGTCGCCATGGGAAGCCCGCAGGCCATGCGCGACGTCTACGCGCGCTGCGGCGGACGGTGTTTCGCCATCGCGTTGCGGTTGCTGCCGACCCACGCTGACGCGGAAGAGGTGTTGCAGGAGACCTTCCTGGAGGTCTGGCGGCGCGCCCGAGAGTTCAATCCAGAACGCGGCGGCCTGGAGGCCTGGGTGACGACGATTGTGCGCACGCGCGCCATCGACCGGCTGCGGGCGCAGGGAACGGCGGCCCGCGTGGTGGAAGGGGCCGTGCAGCAGGAGCCTCCGGTCAGCGCCGCGCCCGCCGCGCCGGACGAAGCGGTCAGCCAGGGGGAGGCACGTGCTCGCGTGATGGCTGCGCTGGCCCAGCTTCCTCTGGACCAGCGGGCGGTGGTGGAGCTTGCCTACTTCGAAGGACTCTCCCAGCGGGAGATTGCCGAGCGCACTGGAGACCCATTGGGCACGGTGAAGACGCGTGCGCGGCTCGCGTTGGAGAAGCTGGGGGCGTTGTTGGAGATGCTGCGCCCCTACGCCTAGCCCCCATGCCGGTCAGTCAGGAGCGGCCCTTCTTGCGCTCCGTCTTCGCCTTCGGGCCCTCATCGTAGCCGGGCACCACGAGCCCGAGCGTCTGGACGAAGTTCACCGCGGCATCCACGGGGATGCGCGTGGCCTTCACCCGGTTGCGCGCGGGGTCGATGAACACGCCCTTCGCGGTTCCGAAATCCGCCTTCGTGAGCGTGCAGCCGCGGAAGTTGCTGCCGGTGATGTCCGAATCGCTGAAGTCCGACTCGGACAGGTCCGTGTCGATGAAGTTCATCTCCAGCGCCGTGCAGCGCAGGAATGCCGTCTTCCGCAGGCTGAGCCCCGCGAAGGTGCAGTAGCGCAGGTTGGAACCATCGAAGGTGACTTCGGGGAAGGTGCCCACGTCCGTCCAGTCGATGCCCATCAGCTTGGAGCTTTCGAAGCGCACGTCGCGCAGGGACGTCTCCGTGAACCGGGCTCGCGTGAGGTCGCAACCGGTGAAGACGCAGGACTCCATCCGAGCCCTCGTCCAGCGGCTCTCCTGCAGGGTGCAGTTGAGGAACGTGCAGCGGTAGAACTCCTTCCCGCCCAGGTCCGTCTCCTGGAGGTTCAGGTCAGCGAAGGTTTCGTTCTCGAAGCTGTCTTCTTCGTGGATGCGCTGGGAGGCCATGGCGGGCCCGTCACTAACGCCAGATGGCGCTCACGGGCCAGGTCATTTCGCTCCGGACTCTCTATCCATGACGGACGGTGAAGGCCGCCAGCAGGGGCCCCGCGAGGCGGGTGTTCACGGGAGACGTCGGCCCTCCTTCGGGAAGCTGCGTGAGGAGCGCCTCCAAGGCGGGCTTCATCTCCTCGAAGGCGGCGGTGGCCGCCGCCGCGTTGTCGAAGAAGCGGTGGTAGAGGAGCCAGCCGGTGACGGAGCAGGCGATGGCGTGGAAGGAGCGGGTGTCATCCAGCTCGTAGGTGAGCCGCGCCAGGCCGCCGAAGTCCTCATCCCGCGCGATGGTGCCGCCCTGGGTCCCCATCCACCCGATGGAGCCCCCGTCTTCATATGGCCGCCACGTCGCGTCGTCCGCACGTCCCACCATCCACCCCTTGCAAGGAAACCGGCGCCATCATGCGTGCCCCGGGGCGGATGCTCCAGGACTCCGAGGCCTCCGCTTCGTCCGGAGGTGGACGTCGGTTCGGCGCGGAGGAGGTAGGGAAGGGGAGTACGCCGCGGTTCGCGGAACAGTTGCGGCGGGCCGGTTTGTGCCCGGCGAGGCGCCGTCCTAACCTGCCATGTCCATGAAGGCGATCCTCGTCTCCCTTTTCCTGTTGGGCTCGGCGCCGGACTCCAGCGCGCCAGCGATTCCGCCCGAAGCGCTCGCGGCGCCCCCTGTCGCGGATGAGTCTCCCACCGCGTGGTCCTGCACCGTGGACACCCTGCGTGCTGGGAAGGAATGCGTGTTCGAGGCGGACCTGTCCGCGGGCGCGCCCAGCGATTCGCAGGACGCGTCCAACAAGAAGCTCCTCCAGGACGTGGCCCGCGCGCTGTGCACGGAGGCGGTGGGCAACATCCGCGAGGGCCGCCCGGACGCGACGCTCACCGCGCTTTGTGAGCGGCGCTACATCACCGCCGTGGACCAGTGCGGACTGGAGGGCACGTCATTCGTGGTGGACGCCAAGGGCCGCTTCGCTCCCGGCGCTCGCTCCTGCTACCGCGCGCTGGCCAACGTCCTTCAAGAGGTGCAGTTCATGGCCACGGTGGCCTCGCCGTGCTGCGAGTGTGCCGCCCGCGCCAACTGCCCCGGCACCGCGGACCGCTGCTATGCCGAGGTCGCCCAGCAGGCCACCGCGCCCCAGACGCAGGCGTGCCTGAGTGACAGGTGCGCGGATGCGTGCGCCGTCGTGCTGCCTCGCTCCGGAGCGCACCCCGCGCCCACCGTCCAGAAGCGCAACCGTTCTTCCAGCCCTGGCTCCGCTTCCCTCTAGGAGTTCCGCCCATGCGCCGTCCTTCCTGGAAGCTGTCCTCCTGGGCCCTGATGGGCACGTTCGCCGCCGGCTGCGGCGCCTCGCATTCCCACGTGACGTGGTCGGAGGACGCGCCGCATCCGAAGGAGGAGGTGTTCGTCGCCAGGCCTCCGCCGGAGCCGCCCGCGCCCAGCCCCACCTCGGACCCCAAGGCGTTCGCCGCCCGGTACGCCAACCCGGCCGTGTGTGAAGCCGCCGCGCGGCGCCTCCAGGGCGCTTCGCGGGATGAGGCGTGGGATGGCCTGAAGGCCTGCATCGAGCACACGCCCTTCACCCAGCTCAACGCGCTGCTGGGCCGCGCCTGGGCGCAGGACCTGAGCGTGCGTCCCGAAGGCGCGAAGCTCATTGCCCGCGTGGTGGCCCAGCGCGGTGGCAGCGTGACGGGCGAGCTGCGCTACCTCCAGGAGAAGCAGATCCCCATCTTCTCGTTGGCCTCCGCCATGGACCGGCCGGACACGTACAAGGGCCGCTACGTGCTGCTGCGCGCGCAGGTCGCGGACCAGCGCTCGGAAGGTGAGCGTCCCACGGTGTGGCTGGTGGAGCAGGCCCTCAGCTCCGTCCAGACGGACGGGGTCGTGGGCCATGGCGAGCGCATCGACTCCGTCACCTCGTACTCGGGAGACCTGGCCGGACAGTCCGTGCTCACGGGGCCAGGGCAGGTCGGGGGCACGGTGAGCACGTCCGAGCGCTCCGGCCGCAACACCACGCGGCGCTTCGTGGAGAACATCTCCGACGAGACGGGCCGCGAGGCACTCGGTCGTCTGGCGAGCGCCGACCCGTTCCTGGAGACCCGGCGCGACTACGTCATCCTCGCGCGCTTCGACGGTGTCCGCCTCACGTCGGGCGGCGCGGAGACGGATGACGAAGCGCCGCGCATCCCGGTGCTGACCATCGTCAGCTACCACGCGCCGCAGGCGCTCGTCGTCTACTGAGCGGCCTTCGACGCGGACGCGTCGGTGACACAGAAAAAAACGAGGCGCCGGGATGCTTGTCCCGACGCCTCGCCCTGGGAACCGACCCCGCGCCAGTCCCCACGTAACCGTGTGCAGGTCGCGCCCGCGCTACTGCTGGGTCGCACCCGTAATCGTGAAGTGGCTCGCCACGTCGCGGCCCGAACCCACTTCCACCGTCACCGGCTGGTCGGGCGTGGTGGAGGCGCTGACGAAGGAGGGCGGCTCGAGGTGCACCGTGAAGGTGCCCGGAATGAGGAACTTGAAGACCGCCTCGTAGGTGCCGTCGCCGTCCTCGTCGGTCAGCGCCAGCCGCTCACTGCTGCCCGCCTCGTTCGTCATCACCGCGTTGAAGTCGCCCAGCGTCACCTGGTGGCCGTCCACCACGGGCAGCGTCACCGTCGGGGCCGTGTCCGCCGTCACGCGGATGCTGCCGGAGGCCGTCACCTCGGCGGCTTTGATGACCGGATGCATCACCCACTTGCCCGCGTTGCCGGCTTCCTTGCCAAAGCTCTGGCCGACGTCGAAGTCCACGAGCAGCACTTTCTGCTCGCCTTCGATGGTCAGCTTCTCGGAGAACTTCACCTTCAGCCCGGACGTGCCGAAGCTGGGCATGTGAAGTTGGCCGTCCACCTGCGTGCCCTCGGGCAGGCCGGCGTAGTCGGCTGACGACGCGAACACGGTCGACGCGCCGTCCTCATTCGCCACCTCGATGTAGCCACCGGTGATGACGAAGCGAATCTCGGAGTAGTCGCCATTGGGGACCACCGCGTCGGACACCAGTTCGGACGTGGAGTTGGCGAGCTCCAGCAAGCTCACGGTGGCGGGGGTATCGCGCAGCACCACGCGGCCACCTTCGCCGTCGCCGCCTTGCAGATAGATTTCGGAGATGGTGACGACAGCGGTGCGGATGTCGTCTCCCGGTGCGTCGGTCAGAAGCAGGGTGACCTTGCCCTCGTTGCTACCACACGCCATCAGCGGGAGCAGGGCGATGGGTAGCAGGGCCAACAGGGTCGAGCGTAGGCGCGAGCGAATAGTCATGGTCGGCACGTCCCGGAATAGGGCCCGCTGGAATGCCGGGCCGTTCGACACGTAATGACCCGGCCCGGAAACATCCGGCCACGCGATCCTGCGGATGTCGCCGCGAAAGCAGGGGGCCTGGAGGCCCACACCCACTTACGCCGGTGACGTGTCCAGGCCGTGCTTGCGCAGCAGCTTGCGCAGGTACACGCGGTCGATGCCCGCCTCGCGGGCCGCGCGGGACACGTTGCCCTCGCAGCGGTCGATGAGGGCGCGCAGGTAATCGCGCTCGAAGCCTTCGATGATGCGGTCCTTGGCTTCCTTGAAGGGGAGGTCCAGGGAGATGGGGCGCGTGCTCTCCGGGTCGTCCGAAGGCGGCGGCAGGGTGGTGGGGTCCTCGGCGGGGGAAGGCAGGTCCGGGATGTCCGGCAGGGCCTCGTCGCCCAGGTTCACCACCCGGTCCACCACGTTGCGCAGCTCGCGCACGTTGCCCGGCCACGGGTACTGCGCGAGCAGGGCGCGCGTCTGGTCCGACAGCGCGCTGGGCGGACGTCCCATCCGTTGCAGCACCGTATCGACGAGCAGCGGCACGTCTTCCAGTCGCTCCCGCAGCGGCGGAAGGCCGACGCGGAGCACCGCGAGCCGGTGGAAGAGGTCACCACGGAAGCGCCCGGCCTGCACCGAGCCCTCCAGGTCCTGGTGCGTGGCCGCGACGACGCGCACGTCGAAGGTGCGGTAGTCGTTGGATCCCACGCGCTTGACCTGCCGGCGCTCCAGCGCGCGCAGCAAGCGGGGTTGGACTTCCAGCGGCAGTTCGCCGACTTCGTCCAGGAAGAGCGTGCCGCCGTGGGCGCGCTCGAAGGCGCCCGCGCGGTCGGAGTGCGCGCCCGTGAAGGCGCCTTTCACGTGTCCGAAGAGCTCGCTCTCCAGCAGCGAGGGGGCGATGCCCGCCAGGTCGGCGATGACGAAAGGCCCCCGGGCCCGAGGGCTGTGCGTGTGGATGGCCTCCGCGCACAGCTCCTTGCCCGTGCCCGTCTCGCCCTGGATGAGCACGTCCGACTCACCCGCGGACAGCCGCTCCAGCAGCGTGAAGAGCTCTCGCATGCGGCGGCTGTTTCCCACCAGTGAGCCGAAGGCGCTGCGCGCGGACAGCGGGCGCGCCCGGGGCCGCTCGCTCTCCGGCATCAGCTTCAGCTCGGTGGTGCCCAGCTTGAGGACCGCGCCCGTGCGCACCTCCAGCTCCTGGAAGCGCATGCCTTCGCAATAGGACCCATTGCGCGAGCCCGGGTCCACCGCGCGCACGCCACTCTCGTTCACCTCGAGGATGAGGTGCTGGCGCGACACCGCCCGGTCCGACAGGAGGATGTCCGCATCCCGGCCCGACCCCACGCGATAGCGTCCCGGCATCAGCGGCCAGTCGCGGCCAGCGTCCGGACCCGACAACACCACCAACCGGGTACGTACCCGTTGGACACGAATGGCCGGCAACGCATCGGTGCGGACCAGCTCGTCGTCCCCGTCCTCATCTCCCAGACTCGCCACGGCGCGGACGATATCACAGCCGCCTTGCGGGGGGTTGCCTCCGCATTCCCGGGTTATGCGGTAAGGTTTGAAAGGGGGTGTCACCCGCGATGGCAAGTGCGCCGCGAGAACGATTCGGCCGGTATGAACTTCAAGATCGGGTCGGCCAGGGCGGCATGGCGGAGACGTGGCGCGCCCGGCTCCGGGGCGCGGCGGGCGTCACCAAGTCCGTGCTCATCAAGAAGGTGCTCCCGGAGTACGCCAACGACGAAGCCTTCGTGTCCATGTTCATCAGCGAGGCGCGCATCTCCGCCACGCTGTCGCACGGGGCCATTGCCCAGGTCTTCGACTTCGGGAAGGTGGACGGGCAGTACTTCCTGGCCATGGAGCTGGTGGAAGGCCATCCGCTGAACCGCATCCTAAAGCGGGCGCTGCGCTCCGGCTTCCACGCCCTGCCAGTGCCCATCGCCGTCTTCATCGCCATGGAGATGTGCCGCGGCCTGCACTACGCCCATACTCGCAGTGACGAAAAGGGCGAGCCGCTGGGCATCGTCCATCGCGACATCTCCCCCGACAACGTCCTCATCGGCTACGAGGGGCAGGTCAAGATCGTCGATTTCGGCATCGCGAAGGCGCGCTCCCTGCGCAGCTTCAACACCGAGCCCGGCGTGGTGAAGGGGAAGTACCTGTTCTTCTCGCCGGAGCAGGCGCGCGGGGAAGCGGTGGATGCCCGCACGGACGTCTGGGCCACCGGCGTGGTGCTGTTCCAGATGCTCTGCGGCCGGCTGCCGCTGGAGGGCCAGGTCCACACGGTGTTGCGGCGATTGAACAGCGGCCAGCCGCTGCCCTCGCCGCGACAGGTGCGGCCCGACATCCCGGTGGCGCTGGATGCCATCATCCAGCAGGCGCTCGCGCTCCAGAAGGATTCCCGTTTCGAGTCCGCCCATGCGCTCGGGGATGCCCTGGCCGGGTTCCTCTACTCGACCACCCCGCGCTTTTCGCCCATGTCCGTGGGGTACCTGCTGCGGGAGCTGTACCGCCCGGACCTGGAGGCGCTCGGGATGGATGTCCGGGTGCCGGCCTCCTTCTCGGAGGAGATGTCCATCTGGCGCGAGGCGCCCCCGCTGCCCGCGCCCACGCAGCACGGTGTGCCAGCGCTGGGCCTGGAGCCGGACTACCGCACCGAGGAGAGCGGGCCCGTCGAGGTGGACGACGCGGAGAAGGGGGCTCCCGCGCCGCGTGCGACGCGGGTGGGCCTGTTCGCCGAAGGCAGCAGCAGCTCCCAGTGGGTGGCCGGTGTCGGCCTGGTGGTGGCCGCGGTGCTCGCCGTGGTGGCGGTGACGCAGGTGGGCTCCGACTTGCTGGCTGCCGCCAAGGAAGAGGCGCGCGCGCCCGGGCCGCCGGTGGCGCAGCGGATCATTCCGCCCACGTTGCCTCCTGCCCCTCCCGTGGCCGCGCCCTCGAAGCCCCAGGCCGCGGAGGAGGTGCCTCCGCGGGCCTCCGAGGCCATGGTCGAGAACGCGGATGACGAGGTGTCGGGAAGCGCCGACACGCCGGATGACGCAGTCGAGGTCGCGGCCGGGCGTTCCAGCATGGCGCGTCCGGTCTCCGGGGCGCGGAGCGGCAAGGTCGTTCACGCGGCTGGCACGGGCGTTCGAGGACAGACGCGGCAGGCCCAGGTGGTGTTGCTGGGCGAGGCGGGCAACGCCCTGGCGGTGTCGCCGGTGACGGTGGGGCCCGCGCACCGGGTGCTCACCGCCGGGCGCGCCCTCCAGCGCGAGGGGAAGTACACCGACGCGCGGAACTCCGCTCGTGAGTGCGCCCGGCTCGAGCCCGGCAACGCCGAGTGCTACCTGCTGCTGGGGGCCGTGGAGGTGAAGCTGGGGCGAATCGAGGAGGGGGCTCGCCACTACCACCGCTTCCTGGAGCTGGCCCCGTCGGACCATCCGCTCGCGAGCACCGTCCTGCGCATTCTGCAGGAATACGAAGCCCGCTAGGTCGGGCGTCCACGATTCGACGCATTGGAGCCCCCGGCTCCCCGCCAGGGGCTTGGAAAAGCGAGCGAGCCTCCCGTACAAGGGGGCTCGCATGAAGCGTTTCCGCCTTCCCCGACGCCTGACGCTCCCTGCGCTGCTGACGGCAGCCGCATGTGGCGAGTCTGACTCCATCCCAGTCCGGACCTGCGACGTGACGTTGACCTACGCACCGCAGCAGTCCGTGGCGGGCACTGTTCAGGTCATGGGGGAATGGAACAACTTCGCCTCCCTGTCTCAGCCCATGACCGACCGGGGTGACGGCGTGTTCACGCTCCGCCTGGAAGGGCTGGAGCCGCGCGCCTACGGCTACCGCTTCGTGGTGGGCGACAAGCAGGAGATGGACCCGGAGAACCCGTACTCGCGCTGGGTTCGCGCGGAGGAATATTCGCGCGTCATCGTCCCGGACTGCCGCCAGCCCGTGCTGGAGCTGAACCGCTTCACGGTGACGCCCGAGGGCTCGCTGGACGTGTCTGTCTCCTACCTCGATGGGACGGACAAGGCTGGCCCGGCAGGTGATGGAATGGTGCTGTCGCTGGACGGCACGCCCCGGCCGGACGCATATGACGCCGCCACCGGCCGCTTCACCCTGAACGTGCAGGGACTGGAGCAGGGCAAGCACCACGTGAAGGTGGTGGCCAAGGACAGCCAGGGCCGCGAGGCGGAGTCGCTCTACCTGCCGTTCTGGGTGGAGCCGGAGCGCTTCCGCTGGGACTCGGGGCTGATGTACTTCGCCTTCACGGACCGCTTCCACAATGGTCGGCGGGAGAACGACGCGCCGGTGGCGGACGTGGACCCCATCGCCAACTATCTTGGCGGGGACTTCGCGGGCATCACCCAGAAGCTGGAGGAGGGGTACTTCGACGCGCTGGGCATCCGCACGCTGTGGATCTCCCCCGTGGATCAGAACCCCGAGGGCCGCTTCATCGGCACCGGTGGCAAGTACTACACCGGCTATCACGGCTATTGGCCGTCGAAGCCTCGCGAGACGCAGCATCGCTTCGGCTCGCTGGAGGAGCTGCGCGCGCTCACGGCGGCCGCGCACAAGCGGGGCATCCGCGTCATCGCCGACCTGGTGCTCAACCATGTCCACGAGGAGCACCCGTATTGGGCGAACCACGCGCGGGACGGCTGGTTCAACACCGCCGCCAGTTGCGTGTGTGGCACGCAGGACTGCGACTGGGACGCCAAGCGCCTCACCTGCAAGTTCACGGACTACCTGCCGGATTTCAACTGGCGCTCGTCGGACTTCGTGGACCAGTTCGCCGCGGACACGCTCTGGTGGCTGGAGCAGGCGGACTTCGACGGCTTCCGCATGGACGCGGTGAAGCACATGGAGCAGGTGGCCGGGCGCACGATCCGCGGGAAGCTGAATGACATCACCGCGATGACGGGCACCGAGTTCTACCTGGTGGGCGAGACGTACGTCTTCACGGATGGGCGCCCACAGATTGCCCGTTACATCAGCCCACGCGAACTCGACGGCCAGTTCGACTTCCCCCTGTACTGGCCCGTGCGCGAGGCCTTCGCGGACGGCAAGGGCTTGCAGCGTGTGGACGACGCCGTGCGCGCCAACGAGGAGGCCTATGTGCCGGGAACGCTCAATTCGCCTTTCCTGGGCAACCACGACGTGGCGCGCTTCATCTCCCAGGCCGCGGGGCAACTGCACGAGGGAGGGAGTGATCCCTTCGGTCCCAACCGCCCGTCCACGGCGGTGACGGATCCGGCGGCCTTCGAGAAGATGAAGTACGGCTTCGCCTTCGTGCTGACGCAGCCGGGCGTGCCGCTGGTGTATTACGGCGACGAGGTCGGCCTGCCGGGCGCGAATGATCCGGACAACCGCCGCTTCATGCGCTTCGGCAGCGCGCTTGCGCCGCTGGAGCGGGACTTGCTCGACTTCGTGCGGAAGCTGGGGCAGGCGCGCCGGGCGCACGAGGCGCTGCAGACGGGCGCACGGCGGACCCTGCGCGTGGAGGACGACCTCTACGTGTTCCAGCGCGATCTGCCGAACGGGAAGGGTGCTCTGGTGGCCATCAACCGGAGCGCCCTGGAGCGCTCAGTGGTGTTGGAGTTGATGGGAAGCCTGGCCGCGAGCAGCGGCACCTACGTGGACATCTTCTCCGGGCAGACGCTGCAGCTCGCCGGCACGGAGACGGTGCTTGTCGTCCCGCCGCGCGGCGTCGCTGTCTACGTGCCCCACCAGGAGTAACGGGTTGGGATGTTCCGGTGGAGGGGTGGGCCGTCCCCCTACCGCCGGCGCATCCCACTCAGGACTGAGGGGCCGCCTGCTCGCTCTTGCCGTGCTTGTAGAAAAGCACGAGAGTGTAGCAGTGGAATTCGTTGTCGGATGACTGACACACGACCCGGTCCACAATCTCCAGGTCGGAGTTGCTCTTCAGCCAGCGGGTGACGTTCTCACCCAGCTCCTCGCGCTCCTTCGCCTTGGTGGCGGAGAAGACCTTCACGCCCGTGAACATCGCCTGCCACTCCTTGTGCGGTGCTGATTCAGGACAATAGGAAGTTATCGCACGCGCCGTTCCGGGGTGTCAAAAACCCGGCTTCCCTGTTGTGGGGATGTTGATCGTCCATGCCTGGGGGTTTGCAGTCTCCCGCCCGTGCCTATGTTGCTCGGGTCGCACCGGATTGCGTGGGGCGCTCGTGGCAGAGGGCCGCGAGTGGTGGCGGAGTGGGGAAGGGGGAAGGCCCGTGGACATGAAGACCAAGAAGGACCTGGCCGTAGACTTCATCAACACCATCCGGACGATGGAGCCCTCCGCGCTGAATGCGCTCATCGTCAAGGAGGCAGGTGAAGAGCTGGCCCAGTTCTTCCTCAATTACAGTGCGAACCTCATCTCCAAGGACCCG
Organism: Myxococcus sp. AB056; assembly: GCF_006547365.1. Taxonomy (NCBI): domain Bacteria; kingdom Pseudomonadati; phylum Myxococcota; class Myxococcia; order Myxococcales; family Myxococcaceae; genus Myxococcus; species Myxococcus sp. AB056. The sequence goes on from NZ_VHLB01000026.1 coordinate 86,470, forward strand.
TCCCGGGTGCTGGAGAACACGTCCTCGCTGATGCTGATGGGGTACCTCATCCGCACCTACGAGGAGAAGAACACCCAGGCCACCCAGGGTACCTTCCAGTCCTACGCGTTCGCCTGAGCCGCGGGCAGGGCGTTGCAGGCTCGACAGGGCTCGGGGGAGCCTGTTAGGGAGCAGCGCCCATGCTCATCGACATGCACGCCCATTCCCACCTGTCCAAGGGTTGCGAGCTGGACCCTCGCGCCGTGCTGGAGCGGGCCGCCTTGTTCGGCCTGGACGGTGTGGCCTTCACCGAGACGAACACCCAGGACGGCTGCGACGAGCTCTTCGAGATTGGCGCGAAGTCGAAGCTCAAGGTCTTCGTCGGGCTGGAGCTGGTGACGGATCGTGGACAGTACCTGTGCTTCTTCCCGAAGCCGGAGCTGGCCCCGGAGCCGGTGCAGATGTGGGGCAGCAACCGCGAGAAGCCTTGGAGCGCCGCCGAGTGCCTCCCCAAGGTGAAGGCCCTGGGCGCCGCCATCGTCGCCGCGCGGCCCTATGACCGGGACTCGCAGAATCCGGCCATGGACTTCATCCGCTCCCTCGGCGTGCTGAGCGCCGTGGAGGGCTACAACGCCCGGGTGAAGCAGACGTCCAATGACCTGGCCGTGGAGGCCGCCGCGGCGCTGAAGCTTCCCTGTGTGGGAGGCAGTGACGCCCGGGGCTCGCTCGACGAGGTCGGCCGGGGCGCCACGCTCTTCAAGCGGCCGGTGCAGACGCAGGCCGAACTGGTGGCCGAGCTGCAGAAGGGTGATTTCTGGCCGGTGATGGCCGGCGACCTTCCCCGGCTTACGCGCCCGGGAGAGGCCCAGGCCGCGCGCAAGTCCGGTGGTGGCAGCCGGGGTGGTGGTGGCAAGCGCCGCCGTCGTTAGCCGGCGCTCACCGAGGTCCGCTCAGGGGGCGACCGGGTTGCCGCCTTCCTCGGCGCGCGCGAGGCGTCCGTCCGTGAAGAAGGCGCGGCGGCGGCCACCGGGGTAGATCCACTCCTCGTGCCTGGCCGTGCCTTCCAGGGAGCGCCGCACCGTCTCCGGCGGGCCCCAGGCCATGCGGGCCGCGTCCATGGACATGTTGGCCACCAGTCGCTTCTCTCGCACGGCTTCCTGCACCGCGGGCGGCAGCGCGTCCAGGGTGGGCTTCAAGTCCCGCGCGGACAGGTACTTCTCCAGCTCCGTGCGGAAGTCCTCCGGACGCTCCAGGTTGGGCGGCATCACCAGGATGAGCGGCGGCGCGTTGGCGGGGGCGCCGGCTTCCGTGAGGTACACCCAGGGCCAGGCGCGCGGGCTGTAGAGGACGCGCTCGGTGATGACCCAGGAGGTAGGGAACTCCACGCGGGTGATGCGCAGCTTCGTCCCGGCGGGGAGCACGCGCTCCACGGCGCCCGGGTTGATGGGGGCGCCCTTCGTGTCGTCGAGGAGCCGGACGTCCTCGGGGGCGTAGGGCGTCAGCAGGCGCTTGGAGGCGTCTCCGAAGAGCGGCGTGACGTTGCTGGAGACGCGGAGGTACTGCTCCGCCTCCGGGCCGGAGAGCGTCTGGTTGAGGGAGGTCCGCGCCTCGGGCGGCATGCGCGTCTGGGACGCACAGCCCGCGCCAAGCGCGGTCAGCAGGGACAGGGACAGGATTCGGAATGAGGCGAGCGGCATGGCACCTCCGCGGGGACAGGGCGCGGCAGGTGTCCTGATTAGCTCACCGGGCCGGCTGCGTCAGCGGGGATGGCTCCATCGCCTCGCGCTTGCCGCCGCGGCATCCGCGCTGGGGCGGGCAGATGGGGCCGCGGCCATGAGGATCCGCGACGAGCAGGAAACGGCCGAGCCCGCGGGTGTCCGTCAGCTCTGGATGGCCACACAGCGCGCACTGACGGGGAGGACGCTTGGAGGGGGGGAAGGGCACGGGGCGTGAGTGTGCGCCGCTCCCATGCCCGGAGCGAATTTTCGGCGGGCCCGGCCCGGGTGGGCGCGGGCCGGGGGCTACTTCTTGTCGCCGGAGGCCGCCGGCGCGGGGGCCGGAGCGGGCGTGCTGGGCGCGCTGCTGGCCGCCGAGGCCGCGCTCGACGACGAGGAGGAGCTGCTGCTCGACGACGAGCTGCTGCCGTCCTTCTTGGTGGAGCTGTACAGGTCGGAGTACCAACCCCCGCCCTTGAGGACGAAGCTCGAGCGGCTGACGACCTTGGTCATCGACCCCTCGGCGCCGCACGCGCTGCACGTGGCAGGGGCAGGGTCGGAGATCTTCTGCAGCACGTCGATCATCTTTCCACAGCTCTGGCAGGAGTACTCGTAGATGGGCATGGTTCTCAGTGCCTCGTCAGGGTGTTGAGTCAGCGGGAGCCGGCCAGCAACTGCTTGCGCAGTCCATCCGCCAGTCCCAATCGCTCGAAGGCGCGGAAGACGAGCTCGGACGGGGCGCCGTGCTTGCGGGCAACGGCATCCGCCAGTTCGTGCAGGTCTCCGGCATCGTGCAGGACGTCGCCGACGAGCCGCTCCAGTTCCTTGCGGAGCGTGTCGGCGAACTTCTTCTGGATGCCCAGGTCGGTCAGGTACTTCTCGCGCCCGAGCAGGTCCAGCCGGTGCGTCAGGTGGGGCGTGGCCAGGGCCTCGCGGCGGAAGCGCTCGCGCAGGGCCTCCACGTCCTCCGTCAGCGACAGCATGGAGACCAGCCGCTGCAGCTCCGACGGGCTCAGGCCCAGGGCCCAGGCCACGCGGCCGGCGGCGCCCCGCTGGGTGGTGAAGCCGTCCAGCACCTGGCGGCGCTCCTTCTCCACCATCGCATCCATCAGCCCGTGGTCCCGGAGCACGTTCTCCAGATCCACCTGCGTCAGCTCGCCCCGCGCGCCATTGAAGCGCTGGGACAGGGCCCGCAGCAGCGCGAAGCGGTGGTCGGCGGCCTCCATGGCGGCCTCCACGACGGGCTTGCCGGTCAGGCGCGTCAGCTCCATGAAGGACGCGCGCGGCGCCTCCACGCGGGTGAAGCGGCCCCGGGGGCGCGGCAGGTCCCTGCGTGAGAGGGCGGGCTCCTCGGCGAAGTCGGCGGGCGAGCCCAGGGTGTCCTCCGTGGGGGCGCGCTTTCGCGGGGCGATGCGCTCCTTGACGGTGGCCTCCAGGTCCTCCTTCGCGGCCTTGCCGCCCTTCTTCCCGGCGGACGCGTCCGCGGCGGGCGGCGGGGCGAAGGTGAGGGG
>NZ_VHLB01000027.1:0-88569 GCF_006547365.1 Myxococcus sp. AB056
GGGAATCTCCGCGAGGGGTGGGGACGCGCATTCCAGCCGCCCCGGCCCTTGGGGAGCAAGCCGGCCCACCCGCCACTCCGGGTGCTGTCCCGTTCACCCCACCCGTGGGTTGTCATTGACGCGGCACGCCTTCCACGGCGGCGGGCGCGTCAGTCCTTGTAGACGACCTTGGAGCCTCCGCTGGCGCGCACGTCGCTCTGGCTCGGGCGGGACACGAGTTGGAGGATGCTGCCCCCGGAGGCCTCGCCGCTGACGCGGTCGGACGCATCCACCTCCACGCGCGAGCCGCCGCTCGCTTCCGCGTCCAGCGTCTTGACGCCCTTCACGTCCAGGGCCCGCACGATGGAGCCCCCGCTGGCCTCGACGTCGAAGTCCGATGCCCGTCCCGCCAGCGTCACCTTCGAGCCACCACTGGCCTCGGTTTCCACCTGGCGTGCATCCACGCCGCGGACGTTGACGATGGCGCCGCCGCTGGCCTCGACGTCGAACTCGTCCGTGCGCGTGGCGTCCGCGTCCACGTGGCTGCCGCCGCTGGCGTGGATGCCTTCGACGCGCGGGCTGGAGACGTACAGGCGGACGTTGCCGCCTTTGAATCCGCTGAAGAGCTTCTTGTCCACGCGGGTGCGCAGCGTCCCGTCATGCACATCCATTTCGATGCGGGACACGAGTTCGGCCGGTCCCTCCAGGCGCACGGACTTGGGGCCCACCTTCACCTCGGCCCGGATGCCGTGGCTCACCGATACCTCGTCGAAGTCGGGCACCTCCCGGACATCGCCTCGCTGCTGTTGTGCGGAAGCGGACGCACCGGCTTGAGAATCCTGGGCATGGGCACAGGCACCGAAGAGGAGGAAGGCGGCGACGATTGAGACGCGGGCGGGGGACATGGGCACGCTCCAATGGAAAAGGGGGCCACGACATGGGCCCCGGCGTGCTCAAGGTACGCACGGTCCCCGCATTGATTGCCTGCCCCGCCGTTCAGGGGTCCGAAAGCAGGCTCAACGGGCCGCGGACGGAGGTCGTCTCCCCGGGCTTGATGTCTACGGGGACCTGGTGCGCCTTGGTGGTGGCATCCACCAGCTTCAGGGTGTGCTGGCCCGCGGGCAGCTTCACCTTGAAGAGCGGCGTCTTGCCCAGGTCCTGGCCGCCGAGGAACACCTGGGCCTTGGGCTCGGTGACCAGGGTGAGGAAGCCGGGCTCGCCCGTCGGTACGCTCTCCGAGGAGGGCGGCGTGGCCGGTGCCTTGCGGGCTACCGTGGCGACCGCCTTGCTCCGCTGCGTCCCGTTGCGGACGCGCTTGAAGGTTCGGGGCTCCTTGAGCGGGGCGTCGTCCTCGGTGGCGGAGTCCGAGTCCGGGGCACTCTCATCCGGCACGGGGACCTGATCCGTCAGGGTGACGGGGTCCACATCCGCGATGGCCAGGGCCGAATCACCCGTGTCCTTCGGCCCATCGTTCACCGGTGGGGCCGCGGGCGTCGCTGTCCCCGCCGCCAGGTTCTTTTCCGCGTTCACCGGAGGCCTTGCCCCGGCGGTTTGCTGGGAGGGCAGTGGGGCACCCTGGCCGAGCAGGGGTTTCAGCCGGGAGGACACGACGCCACCATCCAGCCCCAGCATCACCACCGCGACGCCCAGCGCCAGCACGCCCACCACCGCCGTGACAGCCATCAAGGCCCGGCTTCGCCGAGGTTGTGGTTGGACCTGGGGGGCCCGTGCGCGCCTGGGGCCTGTCGTGTCGCTCCCCCGGCTTTGCACCGTGGATTCTTCTTCGTCCTCCTCCATGGGCATGTCGTGGAAGCGGACGGGCTGGGTGGTGGGCTCGGTCGAGGAGCCACCCTGCCTGCGGCGGGGAGGAATGGGGCGGCGCGGTGAGGGCGTCACCGGAACCGTGTCCCCGCCACGCTCGGGGGGCAGCACCGGCATGCGAATCATCGCCGTCTGAAGGTCGCGCTCGGCGGGGGGCGGCGTGGGCACGGAGGCGCGCAGGCCGTCCTGGGTGCGGGACGCGCGGGACCGTGCCTCGGCACGCGAGGGCTCGTCCACAGGCGGGGAAGGCTCGGGCGTGCGAGCTGAACGGGCCCGTGGAGCATCATCGGAGGTGGGAGCCGGCTCATGTGCGCGGGATGAACGGGCCCGAGGCGCGTCATCGCCAGCAGGCGCCGACTCAGTCGTGCGAGACGAGCGTGCCCGAGGCGCATCATCCGCGACAGGGAGCGTATCCGGCGTGCGAATCGGTCGGGCGCGAGCTTCCCCGGGCGCTGGCGGAGCGGGTGGCTCCGGGGAACGCACCCCGCGGACCTGGGTCTGTTCCCGATCAGTATTCTGGGCCTCGGCCGCCGAGGCCCGCGAGCCCTGACGTGCGGAGGCCTCACCCGGCGCGGACGCAGAGGCGCCCGCGTCCCGGCCAGTGCCCGGCACCTGCGTGCGGACCGTGTGCTCCGGGGAGTGGGCCGGCATCCCCGGCTGGGTGCGCACGTGCTGCCCCCCGGACGGAGGGAGCGTCGTCGCCTCGGCGGGAGGAGGCGGCGGAGCGTGTGCGTCAGCGGGAGACGCGCGCGAGGCCAGCCGCTTGCCCGGAGGCGCCTGAAGCACGGCCTTGCGAACGGTGCCGGCTTCAGGGGACGCGGCGGGAGCGCCCGTGGTGGGACGCCGGGGCGCGGGGGGCGGCGCGGCGTTCCGAGGCGCTCCCGAAGCCCGAGGCGACGGCGGCAAGGTGACGCCACCGGTGGGCAGCTCGGACGGCTCGACCCCCATGGCCATCACCTTGGCCAGGTTCACCACGCCGGTGGTGTCTCCCGTGTCGTTCTGCCCGCTCATCAGGAGCTGCCGCGTCTGCTCTCGTCGGTCGGAGAAGAGGCGCAGCATCAGCTCGCTGCTCTGCTCGGGATGCCAGATGAGCGGTCCCACGGCGCGCTCGATGGCGCGGGCGAACTCCAGCGTGGAGGCGTATCGGTCCTCGCGGCGCTTGGACAGCGCGCGCATGACGATGGCGTCCAGCTCCGGCGGTATGTGCTTGTTGGTGCGCGAGGGCGGCGTCACCTCGCAGCGCAGCACCGCGTTCATCATCGCCTCGGCCTGCTTGGCGTAGAACAGCCGCATGCCGGTGAGGCACTCGTGCAGCACCACGCCGAGGCTGAACAGGTCGCTGCGCGCATCCAGCGGCTCGCCCATGATCTGCTCGGGCGACATGTACCCGCTGGTGCCCTTCACCATGCCCACCGCGGTGCGGCTGGCGCGGGCCAGGCTCTTGGCGATGCCGAAGTCGAGCAGCTTGGTGACGCCCTCGTACGTCACCATGATGTTCTTCTCCGCCACGTCCCGGTGGATGATGGGAGAGGGGCGGCCCAGCGGATCCGTGAAGGTGTGTGCGTAGTGCAGCGCCACGGCGGTATCGCGCACCGCCATCAGGCTGTAGCCCATGGGGATGGGGGTGTTGGCCTGCCGGCACGCGCGGGCCACCTCCACCAGCGTGGCGCCCGGGACGAACTCCATGGAGAGGAAGAGCTCTCCATCCGCGATGTCCAGGTCGTACACCTGGGCGATGTGCGGGTGGTTGAACGCGGCCGTCACCTTGGCCTCGTCCAGGAACATCCGGACGAATTCCTCCTCGCCGCGGATGTCGGGGAGGATTTGCTTCAGCACCACCAGCTTGTGGAAACCCGCCAGGCCACGTTGGGACGCGAGGAAAATCTCCGCCATCCCGCCCGTCGACAGGCGGCAGAGCACCTCGTACTTGCCCAGCGAGCGCGCTTCCGGCGCGAGCGGCAGCGTGTTCCCACTCATTGAATGGCGCCGAATGTACACCGCGAGCCGGATGGACGCGAAAGCCCCGTCCCTCACGGGTTCGTTACCGGACCTGATGACTTCCCGGGTAGGGCGGAATTGAAGCCGGATTCAGGTGGGGAATCGTGGGCGGCCCGGACGGAGGATGTCAGGTGCGCGGGCCCGGCTGCGTCCCCGGCAGCAGGTCGCCAATTCCTGGCGATGGCTTTCCCGGTGAGACGCAGGCCCTCCATGGGCCGTGCTCCCGGGGGCTGACATTTTCCCGCGCGAGCCCTGCTTTCCCAGGATGGGAGTGGGCTAAACACGCGCTCAAGGTTCCATGGATACTTCTGTTTCGCCCCGCACCGTCACCGGCCGTCTCGACGTCCACCCTCGAGGCTTCGGCTTCCTCACCGTTCAGACGCCCGGCTCGCCCGAGGTGCTGTCGGCCTTCGTCCCTCCGCCCGACCTCAATCCGTACTTCGCCGGGGACGTCGTCACGGCCACGGTGACGGCGGGCGCGGATGGGCGCTGGTCGGCCAGCCAGTTGTCGTTGGTGGAGCGGCCTCGCACGCAGGTCTACGGCGAGGTGGTGCTGCGCAAGGGCGCGACCCTGCTCCACGTGGACCGCGAGGTGGCCAACGCGGACTGGGTGCTCGACCCGGCGGGGACGCAGGTGCAGGCCGGTGACGCGGTGGTGGCGCGCATCGACGAAGGCAAGGTGGTGCTGCTCTACCGGGTGGAGGAAGGGGAGGACCGCTCCCTGGAGCGCGTCATCGCCCGGCACGGGCTGCGAAAGGACTTCTCCGCGGAAGTCGTCGAGGAAGCGCGAGGCGCGCGCGCGGTGCCGCATGCGGTGGGCGCGCGGAGGGACTTGCGGGACGTGCCCACGGTGACGGTGGATGCGCCGTCCACGCGGGACATCGATGACGCGATTTCGGTGCTGCCGGCGGGGCCGGACGGGGCGCTGCGGCTCCTGGTGTCCATCGCGGACGTGGGGGAGTACGTGAAGCAGGGCACGGCGCTGGACGCCGAGGCACGTGAGCGGGCCACCAGCGTGTACCTGGCGGGGCGCGTGCTGCCGATGTTGCCGGAAGCGTTGTCTTCGCACTGGCTGAGCCTGATGCCGGGCGAGGAGCGGCTGTGCCTCACGGTGGAGCTGCGCATCGACCCGCAGGGCCGGGTGACGGCGGCGGACGTGTACGAGAGTGTCATCCGCTCGTGGGCGCGGCTGAACTACGACGAGGTGGCCGCCTTCCTGGACCGGGGTGAGGTGTCGGCGCCCATGGAGCCGGTGCGCGAGGTGATGCCGTGGTTCCGGCTGGCGGCGGCGCGGCTGGCGGTGGCGCGGGCCGCGCGAGGTGGCATGGAGTTCGCGCGGGACGAGGCGCGCTTCACCTTCGACCAGGCGACGGGCGAGCTGTCCGGGCTGGTGAGTGAGAAGCCGACGTCGGCGCACGCGATGATTGAGCGCTTCATGGTGGCGGCGAACGAGTCCATCGCCGGGTGGCTGCTGGCGCGCGGCCTGCCCGGGGTGTACCGCGTGCACGAGCAGCCGGACCCGTTGCGGGTGGCGGACCTGAATGCGTTCGCGGAGACGTCCGGCTTCGCGGCGGGCTTCGGACGGGAGCTGACGCCGCTCGCGCTGGCGGCGTTCGACCGGCAGATCGCAGGCGCGGTGGCGGAGCCGGCGCTGCGTTCGGTGCTGCGGCGCTCACTGGGCCCGTCGCGCTACACGGTGAAGCCGGGGCCGCACTTCGGTCTGGCGGCGCCGCTGTACCTGCACTTCACGTCACCGATTCGCCGCTACGCGGACCTGGCGGTGCACCGGACGTTGAAGGGGTACCTGCGTGGGCGCCGGGACTTCGTGGATGAAGACCCGGGGATGGAGGCGCTCGCGGTGCACATCAACGCGAAGGCGCGCGCGTCGACGCGGGCGGAGAACGACCGGCACCGCGAGTTGGAGGCGCGGTGGATGGCGGGGCACGTGGGCAAGCAGTTCCAGGCGCGTGTGACGCGGGTGCGGCCCTTCGGCCTGGTGGTGCAGTTGGATGGCATGTTGGTGGAAGGCGTGGTGCCCGCGGATGCCCTGTCCGGAGGCCCCTTCCGGCCGGACGCGCGCGAGCTGTCCCTGGTGGGCAAGGAGCGGACCTTCACCGTGGGCATGCCAGTGACGGTGAAGGTGACCTCCACCGACGAGCAGCTCGGCCGCATCGAGCTGGCACTGGCCGAGTAACCGGCGCAGGCGTGGGAGGGACGCCCGGATGAGCCTTCGTTGGGCCAAGGTTGCCCTGTTGCTGACGTTGGTGATGCTCCCCGGTTGCGCCCTCTTCCAGCGGCCCTTTCGCCCGGAGCATGCCTCCAAGGAGGAGGCGGCGAAGCTGCCTTACCCCTTGTGGCTCCCATCGGAAGGCCGTGTGCGGGTGCCGGCGAACCTGGCCGCTGCCATCGAACTCGCGATGGACGACATGCTTCCTCGGGATGTGAAGCCGCCTCGGGACGCCACGCCGGATGACGTGTGCCTCCATCGTCGCGACTCCTACGATGTCGAGGCGGCTCCACTGAACGATGAAGTCGTGCTCGTCAGATTCCTGGTGAAGGAAGGCGCATGTCGCAGCGAAGGAGCCACCGCGACCGAGGCAGCCACCTACGCCATCGACATACGGGGCTGGCGCATTCTCGCCGTCCAGCGCTAGCCACCGGCCCTCAACCCGCGAACGGCAGGCCGTCCGTCTTCCCCGTCAAATCCTTCGCGGTGGCCCACCCGAGCAGCCCCGTGGAGGACTTCACCAGGTAGAGGTAATCCTCACCCTTGCGGCCCGAGGGCACGGCGGCGAGTACCTGAATCTTCGAGCCCTGGGCCAACGTCGCGACGACGCTCTTGTCCGTGCGGCTGCGCGCCAGCGGGAACGACTGCTTCACTGTGGCCTCGACGCCAACGGCGTACAGGTCCTGCGGCACCTCGGACACCTTGCCCGTCTTCGCATCCACGACGTACTTGTCGCGCCGGTTCCAGAAGCCCTGCCATGAGTCGGACAGGATGATGCCGTTGCCCTTGGCCTCGGTGAGTGCGGGCACGGTGCCCAGCAGCTTCAGCGCCTTGCCGTCGAAGCCGTAGATGTACGAGCGCTGGTCGTAGTCCGTCTGCCCCGTGCGCACCACGAGCTCCTTGCGCTTGTCCCGGCTGTCCAGGTCCACGATGAACACGCCCGCGGGCTCATTGTCATCACCGGGGCCCCGGATGGTGGCGCCGCCCGCCTTGAGGATGAACTCGTTCTTCGGTTCGTCGAACTGGATGGACACGGCTTCCGGCGTGCCATCACCGTTCAAATCCACCGAGGCGGACTTCACAGGGGCCGTGTCATCCGCGATGGCCAGCGGCGCCGTCAGCAGGGAGCACGTCATCACCGCCAGCACGGACGCGTTCGTCTTCATCGAAGTCCTCGGTGTCACGCGGCGCCGTGGAAGCACGGCCCGGATTATCGCGCCCGCATCGTAGCCACACGGGGGGTGCGATGCGGCTGGGATTCACCGCGTCGCCGCGCTCAATCCTGCCGTCCGAAGCGCCCCCGGAAGTGTGTATCCAGATAGACCTCCGCATGCTCGTAGGTGGCCAGGTCCGTCGCGGACAGCGGGCCGCCGTGCTCGAGCAGGTTCGCGCGCCGGGCGCGTTGCAGCACCGAGCGCGGCGCCCCTTTCGAAGCAGGCGCCAGCGTGCGCGCCACGGTGGCCACTCGCGCATGGGCCTCGTCCACCACCGCGAGCGCTTCGTCCAGCGAGACTTCCTTCTCAGTCAGCGCGGAGAACAACTGACAGTGATAACGCCTGCAGCTCGCAGGGCGGTCCTCGTAGATGGTGCACGTGCGCTCATCCAGGGCCGCGCAGTGTTGCATCAAGGCGAGGCTTCCATCCGTGCGTGCGCCCACGGGCAGTCCCCGCCGCTGGAGCGCCAGGGCTTCCTCCGGCTGGAGCGACACGTGCGTGAAAAGCGTTCCGTCACAGCACATGCCGCAACGAAGGCAGAGGGTGTTGCGCGGCATGCTCCTTCCCCTAACCCGCTGACGGAGCTGGTTCCACCTCAGCGAGCAGGCGTACGAGCGCTCACCCTCCCGGTGGCCATGCCACACCCCCTCACCCCCAAAAAACCTGGGTGCACACGGACCCGATGGGATGCGGGCGCACATCCCGTCTGAGAGGGAAATGACCATCCGTGCGACACTTGAAAAATCAGACATCCAGTCCTGTCCTGGAGAACAGGTTACGCGCGGCTCGTTCGTGCTCACGCTTCCAGTGAGAATTCTCAAGTCTCGCACCTGTGAAGCCGTACAATCGGCGTCCTTCAGACAACGGAGCTGTCATGCAGGCGGACACGCTGGAAGGGTTGAGCGGCCGGGCGTCGATGCTCGGTTACCGGATGGGGACGGAACTGACGGCGGTGGCGTCATTCGGAAACCTCCAGGCGCCGTGTCGGCTGGTGCAGCTGTCGTTGGAGCACCTGACGCTGAACCTCGGTACGCAGGCGGCGCCGAAGCCGGGCGACACCGCCTCCGTGGTGCTGGGCCATGGCGAGCGATGGGCCACCGCGCTGGACGTGGAGGTCATGGACGTGCGCGGCGCGCCGGAGGTGAGCATGCGCTTCCTGGCGCCGCCCCTGGACGCGGGCCGCCGCATCGTCTCCGTGCTGGAGGCCCTGCGTGACAACGGCCTGCTGCTCCCGCCAGAGACGCGGCCGGTGTGGAAGGAGCGCATCGAGCACCCCGACCGCGTGCGGCGCATCTGCGACGCGCTGGTGGGCAGACAGGCGCGCGGCATGGCGCGGACCGCGGACGGGCGCAAGGTGCCGGTGACGGCCGCGTACTTCGACCCGCGCGAAGGCCGCATGGGCTGGCGCTTCGAGGGCGGACTGCCCGCGCAGCCCTTCACCCTGGAGGCCTTCGGCTACAGCAGCGTGGTGCACCTGGAGGTCAGCGAGGCGCGCGAGGAGTCCGGCCTGGTGCTGATGCCGTTGCCCCGGGAGCTCGTTCGTTACCGCCACCGCTGGCTGCGGCGCGCGCCACCGAGCCGTGCCTGCACGCTGTCCTTCGACCATCCGCTGTGGCCGCAGGTGCACGTGCGGCGTCAGGTGTTGGACCTGTCCTATGAGGGCATCGCCTTCCTGACGGAGCCCGGCGAGGACCTGCTGTACCCGGGCCTGCGCCAGCCGGTGCTGGAGGTCGCGACGGAAGGAATGGCGCCGGTGCGGCTGCGCGCCGAGGTGCGCAACATCTCCAGCACCGCGGCGGGCCGTCGCTGCGGCATGTCCGTGCGTCCCCTGGATGCGGCGGGCGCGCAGGCCTGGCGCGCGCTGGTGGAGGCGCAGATGCACCCGGCCACCCAGGTGGAGGGTGACTGGGGGGATGCCACCTGGAAGCTCTTCGACGGCTCGGGTTACTTCCGGCTGCCGGGCAAGTCGCCGGAGGACTTCGAGGACGCGCACCCCAGCTTCGACGCCACGCTGGCGCGGCTGGAGGGCCGGACGCGGCTGGGCTACCGGGTGGTGCACCCGGAGGGGCAGTCCGTGGGCGCCACGCTGTCGGTGGTGAAGCCGTACGAAGGCAGCTGGATGGCGCACCAGCTGGCGCGTCAGCCGGTGAAGGGCAGCCGCACGTCGGCGCGCGAGGCGCTGCGCGACATCTACCTGCGCGGCTACGAGCCCACGCAGGTGGACCCGGAGGTGAAGTGGTTCTTCGCCTTCTGCGAGGCGCGCGTGCGCTGGGTGCGCTTCACCAAGTTCGACTTCGCCACCTGGTACGAGCACACGGGCCAGACGTGCCTCGTGCCCTTCCAGTTGATGGAGGCGGAGGTGGACGGGGCCTGGGAAATCCCCGCGGGCATCGAGGTGGGCACGCCCACCGAAGCGGAGCGCGCGGCCTTCTTCCAGCAGGTGGAGCGCACGCGCCCGCTGGCCTACCGCGAGGCGCTGGACCTGGTGCCGGAGCGCTTCGACCTCAAGCGCGCCAAGGAGCGCTGGGGCGAGGCGGGCATGGGCCGCGAGCGCGAGCTGGTGGTGGCGCGGCATGAGGGCAAGCCCGTCGTCCTGGCGGTGTTTGAGACGGCGCAGCCGGGCCTCAACCTCTTCAACGTGCTGGACGGCGTGCGGCTGGTGCCGCTGGTGGACGACGCGACGAAGGAGGCCCAGGACGCCATGGTGGCGCTGCTGGCCCACGCGGCGGACTGGTACCGCGCGCGTGAGCGCAAGGTGTTCATCCACTACGTGGAAGCGGCCTGCGTGGAGTACGTGGAGCGCGCGTCGCTCGCGGACCTGGGCGAAGGCAAGCTGTGGGTCATCTCCGCCAGCCTGCTGCCCGAGTTCCTCGAGCACCTCTTCGAGGCCACCACGCCCCCGGCGGGGGCGTAGTCGCGGGGACGGGGGCTCAGCCCTCGTCTTCGTCCGGGTCCGGGTAGGACTCCAGCTCCTCGTCTTCCTCGGCGGTGTGCGCGGGGCCGCGCTTCTTGCCCTTGCTGTCGCCACTGCCGACGTCGAAGTCCGCCGCCACCACGTACCACTGGCGGCCCTGCTGGATGCGGCGCAGCAGGCCTTGCTGCTCCAGCGCGGCCAGCAGCCGGGCGAAGGTGGAGAAGCCGTGCTCGCGCTCGTCGAAGTCGGGCTCCTTGCGGACGATGGCTTCCTTGATGAGGGACGGGTTCACCGGCCCGGTGGCGCGCGCCAGCATGCTCTGCACCACCTCGCGGGCGATGTCCGGCACCTCCGTCTTCGGCTGCTGGGACTTGCCGCCACCCTGCGGCGTCTTCTCCTTGTCTCCCCGGCCCTTCTCGTCGCGCGCGTGGCGGCCGCCGCGCTTGCCGTGTCCCGCCTCCTCGGCGGACACGCTCTGCCGGCCCTTCTCCTTGTCGCCCTTGTCGGAGCGTGACTGGCGCGGGCGCAGGTAGATGAATTCGTCGCAGGCCTTCACGAAGAGCGGCGACGTGGACTCCTTCACCGCGAGCCCGATGACGGTGCGCCCGTTCTCACGCAGCTTGTAGGCCAGCGGGCAGAAGTCGCTGTCCCCGGAGCCGATGACGAAGGTGTCGATGCTCTCGCGCGCGTAGCACAGCTCCAGCGCGTCGATGACCAGGCGCATGTCCGCGCCATTCTTGCCGGCGCGCGTGGAGGGCGGCACGTCGATGAGCTCCACGCCGAACTCGTGCAGCCGGATTTTGGCCTCGGCGAAGCGGGACCAGTCGCAGTAGGCGCGGCGGAAGACGACCTTGCCCTTCTCCAGCAGCCGGTCGAGCGAGGGCTGCAAGTCGAAGCTCGCGGAGCTGATGCCCGTGTTGGTGACGAGGTTCTCGAAGTCGATGAAGAGGGCGATGCGGTGCTCAGCGTTGCGACCGTTCACGTGCGGCCTCTGCGTGGTGCCGCCTCGAAGGCGGTGGGGAAAGGGGTCCGGGCAGGACGGCGCACCCTAGCTCGAATTGCTCGAGGAGAGAGGATGCTCCCGGTAAGGACCGGCTGAATATTGGACGGTCCTCACACAAGGGATGCCGATGTGTCATTGGATGTTACTCGGGGACAAAGCTTGACGCAATGATGGTGAATTGGCTGGGTTGAAACCAGGCGCTTGTATGGGCCAGGGGGAAGCCGCGTCGTCAACGCTTCAGGCTTCAAAGACACACCATGCTTGATACGAAAACGCGCTGCGCATCACCTGTCTGGTGTTGCTGGGTGCACCGGGGGGCTGCACGCAAGCCGCTTCTGGGGATGCGACGTCCACGGTCCGTTGGGGGAACGGAAGGCAGGTGGGAGGGGCGGGACCACGGCTGAGGGCACGCTCCGCCCGCCTGCCTGGAACGCGCGCGCCGGCTTCGGACCTGGCCAGCAGGTCCGCTCGTGGGCCCGGCGCGCCGCATGGCACACGGCCCTTGGTGCGACGGAACGTTCTGTCCACAGGAGTGGGGCCTCGGGTCAGGGCCTAGCTTGTCGGCAACGGGGGGCTCACGGCCCCTCCAGGAGGAGGACCCATGAAACGAATGCACGCTGGGAACTGGCGGGCCGCCGCCGTGGCGGCGCTGATGGTACCGGTGGCTGTCCTGGCCCGTGAACCCGTCAACATCCCAGATGACGGCTCCGGCGCTGGCAATGTGCCCAGACAGGAGGGCCTGGACCGGAGCTTCACCAACTTCGGCGCGACCATGTCCATTGACCGCTCCAGCAGCGGCAGTCAGCGCAACCTGCGCGTGGGCCCTCAGGCCAATGGCGTGGGCATGCCCATCCGCGAGGTGACGCCGGACCAGGAGGAGATGAAGCGCCTGTCCGGCAAGGTGCTGAAGCTCAACGGGCAGATGCTCTACCTGGAGACGGAGCCCGGCGCCGTGGTGCCCCTGGACCTGAGCGCGCTGCGCATCCGCAAGCAGCCGGAGAAGGGCCAGCACGTGGTGGCCGTCTACCAGGTGGAGAACACCACGGAGAACGTGGCGCTGGCGCTCGCCGGCGAGGTGCAGCCGAAGGACTGACGCGCTTCAGTCCTCCGGGTGGAGTTGGACGAGCGAGGGCAGTTCCGCTGCCCTCGCCCGGAGCCGCGGCTTGGGTCGGATGGCCACCGGCACGCGCGAGGCCGCCAGCAACTCCAGGTCGAACACGTTGTCCCCGAAGGCCGCGTAGAGCGGCTGGGACGTGCGCGAGCGCAGGCAATGCACCTTCCCGGCCGCGTAGGGAATGGGCTCGACGATGCCGGCCAGCACCGTCCCATCCTCCGTGCGCGGCGTGCAGGCCAGCGCATTCAAGGGGTCCAGCCCCACTTCATGAACGGCGGCCTCCACGACGGCGAGCGGCGAGGCGCTGACCACGTAGCAGGGGATGCCCTGGCCGCGGGCCCACTCGACGACGCGGCGGCTCTCCGGGTGGATGCGCTGCTTGACTGCGTGGCGGGCCACCACGTCCTTCGCGAAGGCGCGCACCGCGTCCACGCGCCAACCGGCGAAGAGCCACGCCACCATCTCGTAGATGTCCTTCTCCGGAATCCGCCCCGCCTCGAAGGCGGCGAAGAGCTGGTGTGCCAGCTCGCGCGCGGGCAGGCCCTTCTCGAAGCCATGTGCGGTGGCCAGCCGCTCCAGGGCGGCGTGCGCTTCCGGGCGGATGTCGCCGTGCTCCAGCAGGGCCAGGAACAGGTCGTCTCCGACGTCTCCGCTCCACAGCGTGCCATCGCCGTCGAAGGCCAGCACCCCGCCGGGGGCGCGCTCGGCCTCCAACCGGATGCGCTCCAGCGTCTCCTCTACACGCTCCATCTTCATGGGCGCGCATCCTCCCCCGGCCTCGAGCTCGCGTCACCCCAGCCGTGTTCCGTCGTCATCACTTCGCGGCGCTCGCTCGTGCCTCGTCCAGGAGGCTCAGGTCCACCAGCCCGTCGATGTTGGCATCGGTGATGAAGCCCAGCGTCTTCGCGTGCTCGGCCGCGGTGGCGAGCGCCCGCGGCACCGGGTCCAGGCTGGGCTCCAGCCGGGAGAAGGCCTGCTGGAGGATGCCGGCGGGCAGCGGCTTGCTCGTGAGCTGGCCGAAGGCGGCGTTGGCCGCGGTGGTGAACCCGGCCGGGTCCTCCTGCCAGCGCTCGGTGAGTCGCACGTGCGCGCGCAGCAGGGCGACCACGCGCGGGCGTTGTGTCTCCAGCACCTGTCGCGTCGTCACCAGCACCGTGGTGGGAAAGTGCTCGCCGGGCCACAAGTCCTTCTCATTCACCAGGATGTGGCCCTTGCCCTCGGCCACCAGGCGCGCGCCCCAGGGCTCCGGCACCCAGGCGCCCTCAATGCCGCCGCGCAGGAACTGGCCCAGGATGTCCGGGTTGCTCAGCGGGAAGATTTGCACGTCCCCGGTGCCGTCCAGGCGCGTCGTCAGCCCTTGCTGCTTGAGCCAGTAGCGCAGGGCGATGTCCTGCGTGTTGCCCAACTGTGGCGACGCCAGCTTCTTGCCCTTGAGCTCCGCGGGCGTCTTCACCGTGCGCACCACCAGCACCGCGCCGTTGTTCACCGCGCCGGCGATGACGCGCAGCTCGCGCCCCGCCTTGAGGAACGTGTTGATGGCTGGACCGCTGCCCACGTAGGACACGTCCAGTGAACCGGCCACCAGCGCCTCCATGGCGGCGGGGCCCGCGTTGAACTGCATCACCTCCAGGCGGCCCACACCCGGCTGGGAGGCGAACGTGCCCTCCGCGTTGCCCACCAGGGCCTGGGCGTGGGTGATGTTGGGGAAGAAGCCCAGGCGCAGTGGCGCGTCCGGGCCGCGCGCGGCGGACTCGCGCTTGCAGCCCGCGCCGAGCACCGCCAGTCCAGCGACCACCACGGGCAACAGGAAGTGGAAGACACGCATGGCTGCTGAAGGTGTGACGCGGCGGCGGGATTTCAACGCCCGCCGAATCCAAGCGTCAGGCGCCACACGGCCATGGGCCTCACGTCGTCGCCGTCAGCCCCCACCGCCGCCGCAGCCGCACCTCCACCGTCTGGAAGAGGACACGGTCCACCGCGGTGCCGATGATGACGATGGCCACCATGACGGCCATGACCTGGGGCACGTCCATCAGCTCGCGGCCCACCGTGAGCAACTGCCCCAGGCCGCCGGAGACGAAGAGCAGCTCACCGGCCAGCAGCGCGCGCCAGGCGAAGCTCCATCCCAGCTTCAGGCCGGTGACGATGCCGGGCAGGGCCGCGGGCAGCAGCACGCCGAACTGGAAGCGCAGCCCTCGCACGCCCAGGGTGCTGGCCACGCGGGTGAGCTGCGGGTCCACGCCGTTGACGCTGTCCTCGGTGGCGATGGCGATACCCAGCACGCTGCCCATGACGACGACGAAGAGGATGGCGCCATCCGTCAGCCCGAACCACAGCAGCGCCAGCGGCAGCCAGCAGATGGACGGCAGCGCCTGGAGCCCCATCACCACCGGCTTCACGGCGTTGCGGAAGAAGGGGATGCGGGAAATCAGCAGGCCCAGGGGGACGCCCAGGGCCACCGACATCAGGTAGGCGCGCAGCAGCCGCCCCAGGGAGCGTCCCGCCGCGCCCACCAGTCGCCCGTCGGTGACCATGGCCACCAGGCTCTGGGCCACCGTCAGGGGCCGGGGCAGCAGGTGGGGAGACCAGACGCCCATCCGGGCCACCAGCTCCCAGAGGCCAATCAGCAACGCAATCACCAGCAGCTTCTGGGCATGGTGTTTCATGACGCACCTCTACGGGCCGGGAATCACCTGCGGACGGAGCACGGGCTGGGCGGGGGCCCGGGTGGGCGCTGGCCGGAGCGAGCGTGTGTGGGCGCGGCCCTCCACCTCACGCAGCAGGCCACCGACGTGCCGCACCATTTCATTGAGCGCCGCGTCCTCCGGCTGGCGCGGCATGGGCAGGTGGACTTCCAAATCCCGCACCACGCGTCCCGGCCGGGGCGCCATCAACACCACGCGGGTGCCCAGCATCAGCGCTTCATGGACGTCGTGGGTGACGAACACCACCGTCTTGCCCGTGCGCACCCAGATGGACTGCAGCAGCTCCTGCATGTGGATGCGCGTCTGCGCGTCCAGCGAGCCGAAGGGCTCGTCCATCAGCAGCACGGCCGGGTCCACCGCCAGCGCGCGGGCGAGCGAGGCCCGCATCTTCATGCCGCCGGAGAGCTGGTGGGGCAGCGCGTCCTCGAAGCCGCCCAACTGCACGCGCCGGATATAGGTGTCCGCCCGCTCGCGGCGCTCGGCGCGGGGCACGCCCCGGGCGGCCAGCGCGAAGGTGATGTTGCCGCGCACGGTGAGCCACGGGAACAGGGCGGCTTCCTGGAACATCAGCAGCCGGTCCGGCCCGGGCCCGTGGATGGGCTGCCGGTCGATGGACACCGAGCCCCCCGTGGGCACCACGTGCCCCGCCAGCGCGTAGAGCAGCGTGGACTTGCCGCACCCGGACGGGCCCAGCAGGCAGACGAATTCGCCCGAGCGGACGTTGAGGTCCACGTTCTGCAAGGCGACCACCTTGTTGGCGTACTCGTGGTCCAGCCGGGCAACGCTGATTTTCGCGCGCTCCGCGCCGACATGCGCCGGCTGGAGCAGGCGCAGGGAACTTCTCCAACGGCCAAGGAGGGCGCGCAGCATCCGCCACAAACTAGGCACGTAGGTGCAAGTGGGAAGGGGGAGCAGGCAAAGAGCCCATTGAGGGCCTCCTGGCCTGCTCGCCTGCTTTGCGCGCGGAGAGGGGCTCGTGGCCCACGGCCTTTGTCCCACCCGGTAGAACCTGGTGACGCTTCAGACGCGTGTTTTCATCGCCTGCCCGGCTGTCCTAGACATGGGGGCATGCTGGAGGACGACGGGATTATCAAGCTGATGCGGGGCGTTCTGGAGACCTACTCGGACAAGAGCCGCTTCGGCGCCGCCGGGCTGATGCTCCTGCTGGGCCTGGGCGTGCTGCTGGGGGCGGGCAGCCTGGCCCTCTCCGCCGAGCCCCTCATCGACGACGAGTGGCTGGCGTGGCCCGCGGGGTTGCTGGCCCCCTTCGTCGTGGGCGCCGTCGTGGCCGGCTTCCAGAAGGTGAAGCTGTGGGACTGGAAGTTCCGGTTCGACCTGGAGCGCTTCGGCGCGGCCTTCTGCGTCACGACGGGCTTCGTGCTGGCCCGCTTCGTCGGCGTCCCGCTGTTCGCCGGGGGCTGAGGCGAAGGCCCTTCGTCCCGGGGGCTCAGGCGGCGCGGCTCGCCTGTTCGGTGCGCAGGTGCGTCCGCGTTCGCAGGCCCAGCCACGTCGCGAAGACGAGCAGCAGCACGCCCACGCCGCTGAAGGCGCCGCCCACGCGCAGGGAGGCGTTGCGGTCATCCCGGACGAACTCCACCGTCTTTCCGCCGGGGTTCGCGAAGGCCGCCTCCAACTGCGCCTCCACGCGCGTGGCTTCCGCTTCCTCGGTGGCCCACTGGAAGAAGAGGGGGTACTCGCCGTGCACCGTCACCAGCGTGGGCCGGAAGATGGGCACGCGGTTGCGGCGGGCGGCCCGGGTCCGGTCCACCTTGACGCCCTGCACATCCTTCATCGCGAAGCTGGCCACTTCGTCGCGGGTGAGCCAGCTGGAATGGAACAGCAGGCACACGCCGCCGGGCTGGCACCGCAGCTCCACGCGGGCCTTGGCGTTGAGCAGGTAGGGGCCCAGCACGAGGAAGGGCAGGGCGAGCAGCACGCACGCCGCCGCGGCAATGGCCGTGGTGCGGCTGCGGCGCGGCTCGTCATCGGAGTAGGAGGACTGGGGCTCGCTCACACCTCTCCTCATAGACCCGGGCGGGCCGGGTGGGCAGCGGTTTCGTGCATGCACAGCGTTGACCCCTGGGCAACGTGGGAGCGGGCGCTGTTCACCAGCGGGCCCGTGCCGCCACGGGTCCGTGTCTGAGCGGGCAGCCGTACCAGGCAGGCATCACCGTGTCCTGGTCCGCGTCTGGCCGCGTGCCGGGACGTGCATCGCAAGGAGCCCGTATGAAGGCCGTGGCCGTCTTCCCCCAGAAGCGCGAGGTGCGTGTCATCACCGACGCCCCCGAGCCCCGCATCCAGTCCCCCACGCAGGTGAAGGTGCGGACGCGGGAAATCGGGGTGTGTGGCACGGACAAGGAAATCATCGAGTTCGTCTACGGCTCCCCGCCGCCGGGCTCGGACCACCTCATCCTGGGCCACGAGTGTCTGGGCGAGGTGGTGGAGGTGGGCGAGGCCGTCCGGGGCCTGAGCCGCGGGGACTGGGTGGTGCCCCGCGTGCGCCGGCCGTGCCCGCATGCCACCTGCCCGCCGTGCCGCGGGGGCCATCCGGACTTCTGCATCACCGGCGACTACACCGAGCGGGGAATCAAGGGCGCTCACGGCTTCGGCGCCGAGTCCTTCGTGGAGGACGTGGCCTACCTGCACCGGGTGCCCACGGAGCTGCGCGAGGTGGCGGTGCTCACCGAGCCGCTCACCATCGCGGAGAAGGCCCTCCGCCAGTTGGAGCGCTTCCAGGACCGGTTGCCCTGGCGGGCGGGTCCGGGCCGCGCGGTGGTGCTGGGCGCGGGGCCGGTGGGGTTGCTGGGCGCCATGGCGCTGGCACGCCGGGGTTATGCCACCACGGTGTATTCGCGCAGTCCCAAGCCCAACGTGAAGGCCGAGGCATCGGAAGCGATGGGGGTGCCCTACATCTCCTCGAAGGAGGTGCGGCCAGAGGAGCTGGTCCGCAGGGTCGGCGCCGCGGACGTCATCTACGAGGCCGCGGGCGTGGCGAAGGCGGCGCTGGAGACGCTGAAGGCGCTGGGCCCCAACGGCGTCTGCATCCTCACGGGGGTGCCGTCGAAGGAGGAGCCCTTCGACGTGGCACCGGTGCTCAAGGACGTGGTGCTGGGCAATCAGGTGCTGGTGGGCACGGTGAACGCGGCGGATGTCGACTTCGACATGGCGCTGGAGGACTTGCAGCACTTCCAGGCCCGCTGGCCCGGGGGGCTGGAGCGGCTCATCTGCGCCAGTCATTCGCCCGAGGACTTCTGCGACGTCGTCACTGGCAAGAAGTCCGGCGGCATCAAGGACGTCATCCGTTTCATCTGACCCCTTCGGCAAGGAGTGACGCATGGCAACGGGAAGCGGCGGCGCTTCGGTGACGGGAAAGCCGGTGGCCATCGAGGACCACGGCATCATCGGCGACCTGCGGACGGTGGCGCTGGTGGGCAACGAGGGCACCATCGACTGGTTTTGTTTTCCGCACTTCGACAGTCCCAGTGTCTTCGCCGCGCTGTTGGACCGTGAGAAGGGAGGCCACTGGGGCATCGCGCCGGAGCCCGACGGGGTGATGAAGCGGCAGTTCTACTGGCCGGAGACCAACGTCCTGGTGACGCGCTTCTACACGCCGGACGGCGTGGGCGAGCTGGTCGACTTCATGCCCATGTCGGGCAGGAAGGGGATGAAGGAGGAGCGGGAAATCCTCCGGCGCGTGCGGGTGGTGCGTGGACAGATGGTCTTCCGCATGGAGTGCTTCCCGGCCTTCAACTACGCGCGGGATACGCACGAGACGAAGCTCATCCACAGCGGGGCCACCTTCTCCTCTGACACGCTCCGGCTCACGCTGTCCTCGTCGGTGAAGCTGAAGAAGACGGAGCGGGGCGTCACCGCGTCCTTCACCCTGCATGAGAACCAGTCCGCCGTCTTCTCCCTGCACCCGGGCGCGCGCACGTCCTGCGAGGCGGTGGTGCACAACCATGAGTCCTCCGAGGAGCTCTTCCGGGAGACGGTGGAGTACTGGCGCCACTGGCTGTCGGGCTGCCAGTACACGGGCCGGTGGCGGGAGACGGTGCAGCGCTCGGCGCTGGCGCTCAAGCTGATGACCTTCGCGCCCACGGGCGCCATCGTCGCGGCGCCCACTTGCAGCCTGCCGGAGTCACCGGGCGGAACGCGCAACTGGGACTATCGCTTCTGCTGGCTGCGCGACGCGGCCTTCACCGTGTACGCGTTCCTCCGCATCGGCTTCAAGCAGGAGGCGGCGGCCTTCATGCGCTGGGTGGAGGCGCGCTGCGCGGAGTACGACGACGGGCCGCTGCCCCTGATGTTCGGCATCGACGGCAAGCGCGTGCCCGAGGAGCAGGAACTCCTGCACCTGTCGGGCTATGGCGGCGCGCGCCCGGTGCGCATCGGCAACGCGGCGGCGGACCAGTTGCAGCTCGACATCTACGGCGAGCTGATGGACTCGGTGTACCTGTCCAACAAGTACGCGGCCCCCATCTCCTATGACTTCTGGCGGCACCTGCGGCGGCTGGTGGACTGGGTGTGTGACAACTGGGAGCTGCCGGACGAGGGCATCTGGGAGGTGAGGGGCGGGCAGCGGCAGTTCGTGTACTCGAAGCTGATGTGCTGGGTGGCGGTGGACCGGGCCATCCGGCTGGCGGACAAGCGCAGCTTCCCGGCGGACCGGGCCCGCTGGCACAAGGTGCGGGACGCCATCTTCGAGGACATCATGGACAAGGGCTGGAACCCGGAGCGGGGCGCCTTCGTCCAGTACTACGGCGGCCACGCGCTGGACGCGGCGAATCTGCTGATGCCGCTGGTGTTCTTCCTGTCCCCGGTGGACCCGCGCATGCTCCAGACGCTGGACGTCATGCGCAAGCCGCCATCTCAAGGCGGCCTGGCGTCGGACGGGTTGGTGTTCCGCTACGACGTGGAGGCCACGCTGGATGGGATTGCCGGCAGCGAGGGCACCTTCAACCTCTGCAGCTTCTGGCTGGTGGAGGCGATGACGCGCGCCAGCGTGGCCCGGCCCGACTTGCTGGAGGAGGCGCGGCTCATCTTCGAGCGGATGCTGGGCTACGCCAACCACGTGGGCCTGTACGCGGAGCAGACGGGCATGTCCGGCGAGGCCCTGGGCAACTTCCCGCAGGCGCTCACCCACCTGGCGCTCATCAGCTCCGCCTACAACCTGGACCGCACGCTGGGCCGGCGCGACTGAGGCCGCGTCATTCGCCCTACACGCCCACGAATTCGGACCAGGCGCCTGGCGTCACCACGCCGGCCAGGCGGACGCTGAGGTCATCCGGCCGCCGGGCGATGTCCAGGGCGTCGAGCAGCCGGGGGTCGTCCGCGAAGTGGCGCCGCTTGCGCTCCACCAGCAGCTCGAAATCGTGGAGCATCATCTCTCGGACGTCTCGGGGCATCCGTTTCAGCGTGGCGCGCGCCCGCTCCACCCAGCCCTTCTCCGGCTCCCAGGTGTCCTGCACCACGGCGTTCCACGCGCTCAGGGCCAGCGCCAGGCAGGTGAAGAGCTCGGCCTGCGGATCCTCCGAGTCCTCCACGTCCTCCAGGATGGGTTTGGCGAACTCGAGCAGCGTTTCGGAGACCTTCTTCGTGGGGAGCGAGCGCGTGGGCGCGTGGGTCGCCTTGGGCCGCCGGGTGGCCAGCGACAGCAGGTCGAGCTTTCCCACGTAGCTTCCCGTCAGCAGCGGCAGGGGGATTTCCAGCTGCACCCGAACGCGGAGGTCTCCAACCTTCAGCTCCACGTTCACCTCGCGCTCCTCGGGACGTGCCAGGGCGAGCGCCTGGGCCACCGCCGCCGCCAGCACCAGCTCCTCGGCGTTGCCCAGGCGCGGTGTGTTGCGCTGGACGCGCATCACGTCGGGGACGAAGGGCAGGCCGGTGACGTCCTTGACCGTCTTCACCACCCAGTCCGGCGCGTCCTCGAGCGTCACGCCCAGCGAGTCCGGGATGAGCACGTCGACGTTGCCGCCCGGCAGACCGGACATGCTCATCCGCTCCACGGAGCCGGCCCGGTCGAAGAGGGCGAAGCCGAACTCGCTGCTCCCACTCCCCATGACGGACAGCTCCCGGGTGCCCCGCACGGTGCCCTCCAGATGCACGGTGAAGACCTCTTCGTTCGTCCAGCTCTCCCAAGGCTCCGCGCGGATGAGCGCCGCCGTGGCGTCAAGGAGCGCCTCCGTCACCTCTGGCATCACCATCAATCCCGGCTCCACCGAGGCCCAGTGCATCTGGAGGGCCAGCGCCGCCCGGAACCGGGTGACGGAGTCCGGCATGGGCCGCGACGCGAAGCCGTGGCCGGCTCCAGCACGCGCCAGCCGGCTTTCGCAGTAACGCTTGAGTCCGGCGTTGTCCCTCGCCAGGCCTTCCAGGCCCTCCGCGTCGCGACGCCCGAACACGGGTGGCAGCGCCTCACCTTCGGACGTCACCGCGACGTAGACGGAGGTGCGTCCGTCCACTCCGACGTCGATGGGGCCCAGCTTGAAGGCATAGAGGGCCCCTGGCTCCAACTCGGGTGCTGGGGGCTTCCGTCGAGGCTTCCGCCGGGCGGCATCCTGGAAGGCCCGGCGGCGAGGAAGAGGTTCAAGAGAGAGGTCCTCGGGAAGCTCGGTGGTGGTGAGCTCCGCGCGGACGGGCTCGAGGCGTGGGACCTCCTTCGAGCTGTACACCTGGGTCAGCGGGATGCGTTCGTCACGCGACAGACCCAGCTCCGCGTAGAGGTCATCCCAGAGCAGGTCCGCGGCGTCGGAGAGGTGAGACACCTGCGACTCCCAGTCCTTCAGCCATTCGAGCACCTGGGCGCGGCCCTCGGTGGAGCGCATCAGGTCGCTGGCGCTCCTTCCACCCCAGGCGGGGATTCCCCGGGACAGCTCCTCCCGGGCCCGTTGTGCGAGCATCAACGCGAATGCGTCCGCCAACTGAGGGGGCGCGTCGTCTGGCAGGGCGCGCGCGGGCTCTCCTCGGACGGACTGCACCGGCCCCACCGTGTCCTCTTCGTGCTCGGCCTCCGCGCCCAGCAACTCCTCCAGCAGGGCCTTGCCCTTCTCCAGACGCTGCGCGGAGTGGGTGGTGAGGACCAGCACCTTGCCATCCACCGTGAGGGAGCCCCACACCGCCGCCCGAGGACCTTCCCAGTTGTAGTGACCCTCGCCCTCGCGGGTGAAGCCGTCGTGCCGGCGCAGGTGCTCTTCGACCTTCGCCGGGTGGCGGATGCGGAAGCGCGCGGTGCAGAGGCGTAGCGGCTCGTCCTCGAAGTTGAGGAGTGGCCGATCAGTGGTGAGCAGCTCCAGCACGCGCGTGAAAAGAAAGGGCGTCAGCCGCCGTGCCTGCCTGCGGCGGCCGGGCACGTCGTCGGCTGGAGGCTGATGGGTGGCGAACGCGTGACGCGCGGCGACGACGACGTGCTCACGCAGGGGGCGGGGAATCGCGACGATGCCTCCCACCAGCTCCAGGTGGTCCTCGGTGGGTATCACCCAGCTCGCAATCAAGTCGTAGCGGGCTACCTGCGTGGTGAGGCTGCGCTCCTTCACCTCCAGCACCTCGTCGAGCACGAGGTCCCTCAAGCGCAGTCCTTGGCCGAGCCGCACCTCCTCCACCTCGAACACCGAGCACCAGGACGCGGCCAGGGCTGACAGCAAGCCGCGCTCGGCGCGCGACAGGCGTTGCCCGTCCCTGAGGAGCTGACGGTCCGCCGCGGTGCGGCCCTCGGCGTCTTCCCGTCCATGGAGGGTCCACGCCATCAGGGTGGCGCTCATCCAGGGAAACCGCTCGTCGGCCCACGTCGTTGGAAAGTCGGCACGAGCGCTCGCGGACAGCTCCGGCTCGGCGTTGGCGAAGGCGCGCAGCGACGCGAGTCCGCGGGCGAAGGCAGTGGGGCTCCAGGTTGCCATGGATGCACCCTATCCACCGAGGTGGCATGCCTCTACCCCATCAGGCGGGAGTGTCGCCTCGGCGGCCCTGCGGCCAGCTCCCTGCCCGGACGAGCCATTCCGGGCGCTGCCCCCGCAGGGGAAGCGCCTGCTCGCGCTGCACCCGCGTCCACTGCCGGGACTCCATCTGGAGCGTGCCCCCGCTGCGCAGGGCCGTCTCCCAGGCGAGCGAGGGGCGCCGCCTCATGGGCTCGGTCTCCAGGGCCCTGACCAGCACCTCCACGGTGAGGGGTATGCCCCTCAGGAAACGAGCGCCTTCCGTGAAGCCGCCGCGCCGCCGCGTCCACCAGGTCTCCACGGCCTGGGCGTCCACCTCGCTGGGAAGCGCCCGGGGGCTGGGGAGCCACGCCTGGAGGTCCTCGGCCTCGGGTTCGGCCTCCTCCGCGTCCTCCTCCTCGTCGGCGGGTGCCTCCACGAGGAAAGGAGGCACCATGGGGAGTCCGGTGATGGCGGCGAAGGAGGCCGCGGCCAGCGGGCCCTGGGCCTCATCACGCAGCAGCGGCAGCAACGCCTCGGCCGCCAGGAGCCTGCCACTGAAGCCCACCGCCCAGATGACCTCCGCCGGTGTGGAGCCATCCTTCAGGCGCGCGAGGAGGCCCGTGAGGTCCTTCGACTCACCCGCCACGGCGAGCGCGAGGAGCGCGCCGCGCGACGAGGAACCCCGGGCGTGCTCCCAGGCCTCACGCGAGCCCAGCAGCAACCCGGTCTCCAGAGCGGCGTTGCTCACGGTGGGATGGGCATGGCTCAGGGCGCGTGACAGCCGGGCATCCCCTGCCTGCGTCCTGGGAGCGAAGGGAAGGGCACGAAGCGCCTCGGCATGCAGCGCCGGGTCGGCCTCCCAGTCGAGCTTCTCGAGCGCGACGCTCGTGTCGAGGTGACGGACGCGCGCGACCCGGAGCGCTCCCGCCTGGAGCGTTGGCTGCAACGTCGGCAGCTTCTTCAGGAGCAGGGCGTGGAGGTCTGGCCGGTCGAGCAGCTCCAGCGCGCGGAGGAGGCCCGGATGCGTCTCTTCGGACCCCTGCTCCAACTGTTGGAACACAGGCTCGCGCCAGTCGGCGTCCTCGGCGGAGAGCAGGGCCCACGCCGCGCTGGCCACGCGCGCGGGGTCCTCGGAGGCCAGCGCGGGGAGCAGCAAGCGGGTGGCGGCGGCGCTGCCTCCCAGCACGAGTGCATCGAGGTGGGCCCGCAGGCGCCCTTCATCGCCCTCGGCCAGCGAGGACAGGGTGAGCTCCGGGCTCCAGAGGCCGTGCTCCCACTGCGTCCACAGGAACTCGGCTTCCTCGAGGTGGCGCTCCAGCAGCTCCCAGCGGACCGTTGGACGGCGTGGCGACAAGGGCCTCACAGCTCCTTTTCACAGACGAGGCACCTGGCCTTCGTGTCGCTCTTGCCGAGCGCGATGACCGGCCCCTGGAGCAGCGGTGCGGGTGGGGTGTTCTTGTCGTTGTGGAGCATGAGGTCGAAGGTCCGCGCCACGCTCTTGCCCTCGAACTTCACGTCGAAGGAGTAGTTGACGAATTCGGCCTTGCCCTTCGTCTTGCCGGAGACGACGCCACCGCCCGCGGTGCCCGCCTCGTCGCCGGTGCTGGTGCTGAAGTTCGAGTCCTCGACGCACACCGGCTTGCCATCCACCGAGACTTTCGTCGTGCCCTTCGCCGTGTCCGAGGACATGGCGACGTTGGGATAGGGAATGGGCACGGGACCGGCGGGGCTGGGCGTCTTGCAGACGTCCGGGAAGGCGATGGTGGTCCCTCCGGTGTCCTTGTGGACGACGGACAGCTTGTTGACGCCAACGGTCGCGCTCATGCGGATGGCTCCTCGTCCCGGGAGTGTATCGCTCCTGGCCTCGTGTCACGAGCCAGGGTGGTGGCTCGTTGTATCGTGCCGTGGAAGGCTGTCCCTCCGGTGTAGGAGGCTGTGTCGCGCATGTTGGGATGGGTCCAGGCGATGGGAATGGCGTCGTCGCTGGGTGGGCTGGTGCCTGCCTCGGCGGCGTTCCGCGCGGGGATGTCCTTGCCCTCGGCGGCGCCGGACTTCGAGGTCTTCCTGAAGGGCGACGAGGCGCCGAGCCCCGTCACCGTGCACGCGGCGGGAGAAGCCACGCTGGGGTTTTCGGGCGTGGGGCGGCTGGTGGCGTTGTTGGCGGAAGCGCTGGTGGACCTGGGGACGTGGGTGGACGTCGCGGCGCTGGGGCCCGGCGTGGGGCTCTACCTGGTGCTGCCCGACCCGGAGGCACGGGGCTTCACGACGGGGAAGGACCCCTACGAGGAAGATCCGGACGACGCACGCGAGCGCATCGCGCGGCTGGTGGACCGGCTGGTGAAGGGGACGTGGCAGGCGCTGGGATGGCCTGCGTGGAAGGGGCTGGTGCGCGCGTTCCCCACGGGGAACGTGGCCTTCGCGCAAGCGCTGGCCGCGGCGGGCGAGGACCTGCGGGTGTCCAAGGTGGAGCGTGCGCTCGTCTGCGCGGTGGACAGCTTCATCTCCCCGGAGACGTTGACGTTGCTGCACCAGCAGCAGCGCCTGAAGACACCGGGACGGCCTACAGGGTTGATGGCGGGCGAGGCCGCGGTGGCCTTGCTGCTCACGCGCGAGGAAACCGCAGAGTCCTCCATGGCCGTGGTGCGGGTGGCGCAGGGACGCGACGCGGCGCCGCTGGATGGGGAGCAGCCACCGGACGGGCAGGAACTGGCGCGGCAGGTCCTCGCGGCCTTGGGGCCCTTGGGACAGGACGCGTCCGCGCCGTTGATGGTGTCGGACCACGACGGGCAATACGCGCGCGCCTTCGAGTGGGGGATGCTCCAGGTCCGGCTGAGGGAGACAGACGCCCGCTTCGAGCAAGGCGCGGTGTGGATGCCGGCCAAGAGCTTCGGACACACGGGGGTGGCCTCGGGAGCGGTGGCCACGGCGTTGGTCTTCCGGGGGCTGGCGCGAGGTTACGCGCCCACGTCGTCGGTGCTGGTGCTCTCCTCCGCGGAAGCAGGGGAGCGCGCCGTGATTCACCTCACAGCTCCAGGCCGTTCCAACCCTCGGCTGCGTAGACCTTGAAGCCGGTGAGGCCCGCCTGGACGAAGGCAGCGTGCACGTCCTCGCGGATGAGGATGAGGCGGCGCTCCATGGTGCAGCGGAACAGCTTCGCCTGCGGGGAGATGGCGTCGTACTTCAGGGCGAGCTTCTTCACGCGGCCAATCTGGTCCTTGGCGATGGCGTTCATCCTGTAGACCGACCGCTCCATGTCGATGGCGTCTTCGGCCCCCTGGAGATTGAGGAAGGCGTAATCGGGACCCACAACGGCGCCTTGATGGTCCTTGACCACGACAGGAAGCCATTCCGCGTTGGTGACTTCCAGGGATTCGATGAGCTTGCGCGCGCGGCCTGAGACAAGCAGGTCGCTCATCAGGTTCGGTTGAAAATCGTAGACAGTCCGGTCGTCTGGATAGTTCCTGGAGAAGGAGACCTCACCACCCACAGGAAACTGTTTGATGAGGCTGATGCCTTCGTCGAACTTCCAGTCTGCCGGGCTTCCCCGGGGATATTCATCGATGAAACCTGCCTCGATGCCTTGGACCTTGAAGACGAAGTAGTTCACGGACGACTCCAATCCTGCATGAGATGCCGGGCCATCCCCTGGTGGCTGTACCTCATGATTCTTCGTCCACTTCGCCGTCCTCCTCTTCAAGCCAGCGTAGGAAACGCATGGCGCCGACCAAGGCGAGCACTGGCTCTCCCTCTTCGTCCGTGAAGCGGATGGCGTCCTTTTCATCAGACAGGCTGACCTGGACGCAGTACATGGCCATGTCCTTGCCTGGGCGGACCAGGTCTTTCATCCGGGCATTGATGACGCGCGGATGCGCCTCCAGCACCTCCGTGTAGACCTCATCCAAGGGCACCAGTACCCCCCGGACGCCCTCGCGTGCGGTGACGAAGCACGGAGACTGTTCCGTCAGAACTCGAGCGACGATGTCGGCGGGCTGCTCTTCTATGCAATTGGCTTCGAACATGATGGGTCAGAGCTCCAGTCCGTCCCAGCCTTCAGCTTCGTAGACCTTGAAACCGGTCAGGCCCGCTTGCTCGAAAGCAGCGTGGACGTCTTCACGGATGAGAATGAGACGGCGTTCCTTCGTGCAGCGGAACAGCTTTGCGTCGGGACTGATGGCGGTGGTCTGCAGGGCCAGTTTGTCGATGAACCCGATCTGCTCCTTGTCGATCGAATTCATCTCGTAGTTCGAGCGCTCCATATCGATGGCGTCTTCTGCCCCCTGGAGATTGAGGAAAGCGTAATCCGGACCGACGATAGCGCCCTGGTGGTCCTTGACGACGACGGGAAGCCACTCAGCGTTGGAGACACCGAGTGAATTGATGAGCTTGCGTGCTCGCCCAGAGACGAGCAATGCGCTCATGAGGTTGGGCTGGAAGTCGTAGAGGTTCCTGTCCTCCGGGTAGTTATCGGAGAAGGAGACCTCGCCTCCCGCGGGAAAGTCTTTGGCAAGACTGATGCCCATATCGAACTTCCAGTCTGTCGGACTTCCACGCGGGTAGCTCTCTATGAACCCCGCCTCTTCAGCCATCACCTTGAATACGAAGTATTTCATCTGGGGCGGTCCTTTGGTTAAAGCATCAGACCATTCCATCCCTCGGCACTATAGACTTTGAAGCCAGTGAGTCCTGCTTGAAGGAATGCAGCATGAACGTCTTCTCGAATGAGAATGAGACGACGCTCCATGGTGCAACGGAACATCTTGGCCTGGGAGTCAATGGCCTCGTATTTGAGCGCAAGCTTCTTGATGCGACCGATCTGATCCTTTTCGAGATGGTCCATCTTGTAGACGGAGCGCTCCATGTCGATGGCGTCTTCCGCTCCCAATAGGTTGAGAAAAGCGTAGTCGGGACCTACGACGTTGCCCTTGTGGTCTTTGACGACGACCGGCAACCACTCTGCGTTGGTGATTCCCAACGAATCGATGACGCTGCGAGCTTTTCCTGACACAAGATGCCCGTTCATCAGATTGGGCTGAAAGTCGTAAAGGTTCCGATGGTCAGGGTAGTTATCGGAAAAGGAGACTTCGCCGCCAATGGGGAAATCCTTGGCGAGGCTGATACCCTCGGCAAATTTCCATTCCGTCGGGCTGTTGCGAGGATAGGAGTCAATAAACCCTGCTTCAGTACCTCGAATTTTAAAGACGAAGTATTTCATGGTTTCAGAACCTCAATGCTCTTAGTAGAGCGAGCCCCACTCGTAGCGGCTCTTGGCCTTCTTGTCCTTGGGCGCGTAGCGCACGAATTCATGCACGTACTGCGTTCCCGCTGTGATGGATTCAACGACAGCTCGGCTCAATCCCACGAGCAGGTCCCAGTATTTTTCTTCCAAATCCTTGAGCTGCTCGAAAATGCTTGCGACTAGCGCCGCGTGGTCTTTCTGTGCGTCTATTTCTTTTTGCAGCTTCTGGCTGATGACCTTCAGATCTAGCATGACTTCGTGCGTGTAGATGGGATGGTCGCCCGGGTGCTGCAGCAGCGCGTGGACGGGCACGGCCCAGGCCTGGTCCGGCAACATGATGATGTTGTGGCCGTGGTTCAGGTTGTAGTCGGACTGGAGGATGAGGCGGAGCTGCCGGTACGTGAAGGCAGGCCCGTCCTTCAACTCGTAATAGAACGCCGAGCCCGGGAGGATGTGGTGCGCCTCCCATGCGTACGGGTACTTCTGGAGCGCGGGCTTCTTGTCCTTGTCCTTGGCCCTCGGGTTGAAATTCTCCGGCGGTCCCCCCGGGAACTCAGCGGTCTGCTTCACCAGGTCCCGGATTTCATCCAGGTAGGAGTGGTCGAAGACGCGGTACACGTCACGCCCGTCCAGGGACGCGATGTAGTCAGAGCCGTTCTGCGCGTAGTCGCTGTCCTTGCCGAGCACCCCCCGGGGCGGAGCACTGTCGTCCACGTGGTCGGCGTCGTCCGCGGCGCTGGCCGCGGGCTTCGGCTTCTTCTTCTTCGCCGCCTTGGCCGCCGTGTACTTCCGGTCCCTGCTTCGCTCGAAGATGGACAGGAGCCGTTGCGCCAGCTCCGTGTTCATCTCGCTCGCACTCAGGTTGCTCATGCGCGTACCCACCTCTCACGTTGTATGGTGCCCGAACGCCCCGTTCCAGGCTACGCTCACCCGCACCTCCCATCATGGCCCGTCTCATCTCCCTCCGTGCAGATGCCGCTGACTCTCTGGGAGAAAGGCTGAGCCGGTTCGACCCGGGCGCGGACCGCTCCAGCATTCTCGCGCGGTTGGACGCCATCACGCTCGACCTGCACCTCATCGCCGTGGCCACGCTGCTGGTCGATGGGAATCCTCAGGGGTTCTTCCTCAATCTCTGCCGGATGGCGGAGAACGGCCGCCGGGTGCAGCGCCTCCTCGCGGACCGGGGCCTTCCGCCACCGCCCGCGCGGCGCAACACGCCTCTGCTCGGCGCGCTCGCCGCCGGCCACTTCTCCCTCGCGGAGGCCGTGGCCGCGAGCTCCGCCACCCAGTGGCAGCAGGGCGCCGAATACGAGGATGAGTTCCTCTGGGCCGCCGCCCTCCAGCACCTCACCCGCATGCCGTCCGCTCCACTGGAGTCCATCCTCGTCCCGCTGGAGAAGGTGGGCCAGGAGCCCTACCTCAGCCGGGTGGCCATGGCCCGAGCCCTGGTGTCCAGGGACGCCGCCGCCTTCGCCGAGGCCTTCGCCGTCGCCTGCCTGGACCACGGCATCGTCACGGAGAAGCGCGCCCGCTCGCTGGCCACACCCGTGACGTCCTTCGCGCCGCACCGGTTCGTCTGGCTCGAAGGGCTGGCCCTCCTGCGCCTCGCCGAGCGCGCCAGCATCGCACCCGAGGACACCAGCTTCCGCTACTGCCCGCCCCTGGCCCGCGTCCCGATGACGACGATGTACTCGGGCGACTGGGCCGTCAACACGGCGCCGACCCGGTAACCCCGTCAGTCCGTTCCGACGGGTTGTCCCGGCTCCAGCGTCTCCGCGCCCTCGCACGTCACCTGGATGGAGCGCAGCTCCGTGGGCTCGCGCTGCAACGCGAAGGTGCCGCGCCACACGAGGAACAGCTTCATCGCGTCCGTGTCCAGGACCACGGTGTCCAGCCGCAGCGCGCCTTCCAGGTCATCCAGCCCCCGGGCCCTGGGCGCGAGGACCTCCGGAGACGGTAGCGCGGGCAACCTGAACGTCAGCGGCGCACCCGGCGCCATGTGCTTCAGCAGCACGGCCTCGCCCCCTCGCAGGTAGCCCGGGACGAGCTGGTCCCGCGGCGCGCCGTTGAGGAAGCGCCGGTCGAAGTCCTTCGGCAGCAACGGGCTGCGCGACTTCTTCCACGCGTCATCGTAGGTGCCCGCGTAGCCGGCCCGCGGCTGCCAGTGCGGTTCGATGAACCCGAAGCCCGTGGGCGGAGGACGCTGGCCCCAGGACTTCAGCGGCTCGGCGGGGGACTCCAGGTTCGGCAGCCGCAGGTTCTCCTCGAAGCGGCTGCCCTTCTCGCGAAAGCCCGTGCCCAGCGGGTTGCGCGGCTCGAAGGCGCTGCCGTCCTTCCCGCCGAAGGCGCGCTCATAGCGCAAGGGGATGCGCTCGAAGGGGAGGGGCTGCGTCACCCCGATGCCGCCCATGCTCTTGAACCACGTGCGGTCCCCCAGCACACGGACCTGCTTGTGCACCGGCCCGACATGCAACTCCGCGAGGAGCTCGCGAGTCCCCGCCGCGGGCGCATGGGCATGTCCCACCAGCACCACATCCGTGGCGGCCTTGAAGAAGGCGCCCTCGGGCTCCAGGCGGAGGCTGGCCGCATCCCCGCCTTCCCAGCGCTCACCCCCGGTCAGCAGCGGCGCCTGCTCCGCGGACAGCGCCGGCGCGCCCCGAGGCCGCAGGTCGAACGTGGCCTTCAACACGGGCACGAACAGGGGCCGCAGCGCCTCGTCGGTGAGGAACAGCGGCTCGAAGGTGAAGGGCGTGAGGTTCTCGGTGGAGGGGTGCCCCATGAAACATGTCTACCAGCCCTCACCCATTTGGGACACGGGCCGCCGGAGCCCGGCTGTCAGCCCGCGCTCCACCTTCCGTCCACGCCGTGCCCTCACACAAGGACACGGCCATGGGAGACCCACGCAATCCGAAGCGAGCGCACGAGCGCTGGAACCTGGAGCGCCTGCGCGCCTGCGAGGCGGAGGTGCGCGCCCTGGCGCCCTGGGTGACGGTGTCCGGCGGCTGGGCCTGGCACTTCATGGCCCCGCCCCACGAGGAGCTGAAGCGCTTCCACGACCACAAGGACGTGGACCTCTTCGTGGAGCCCGCGCGCTTCCCGGAGCTCATCGCCGTGCTCACCGCTCGCGGCTACCACCGCATCTGGACGCGCTTCGACGCCACCTCCACGCACTTCTACCGCTACGCCCGGCACGATGAGGGCGGCAAGGTCCTGCTCGACGTCTTCGTCCGGCGCGTGCCGTCCGTGGACGCCGGGGGGATTCGCGTGGTGGACCCGGCCACGCTGCTCACCTTCTACGGAGACATCCACAGCACGGATGACTGCGTGTCGGTGCTGGCGGCGCGGCGGCTGCTGGCGAAGGGCCACAGCCCCCTGGGCCGGGTGGAGCTCGTCACGCAGGCCCACTGAATGCCCCGTGGGCGTGGGGGTGCAACCCGCGCCCATGGGCCCGCCGTCACTGCACGGTGAAGAGGTGGTTGTTGCCGAAGTTCGAATCCCAGGCCTGGCAGCCCCAGCGGCTGGTGTTCTCGAACCAGATGGCCAGCGTGCCCCGCGTGTTGAGTGGGATGGACGGCGCGGGCGGGTTGGGCGTGGAGGAGAAGCCCGCCACCCAGAAGCGCTGCACCGGCCCGTTGTTGAACTGGTAGTAGCCCGTGATCGTCCACCCGGGCGTGGTGCCGTTGATGGTGCCCCGACACTGCGTCAGCCGGTCCGCGCTGTAGTGGATGGCCGCGGTGGAACCGAAGGGCAGCGGGGTGGAGGACGCGAACACGTTCCAGCCCTGCGCCGGCGACTGGAAGGTGATGCTGGAGGAGGACTGCGAGGCAGCGGCCGTTCCGGCGAGCAGCACGGCGACGGCGGCGGCGAGACACCAGCGGGGGGATTGACGCGGCAAGGCAAAGCTCCAGGTTGAGAGGAAGCTGCGTTGCGGATACGCACAGCGTGGCAGGCAAGGGCTGTGACGGTCCGCCAGTGGACCCTCACGGGTTTGTGCCGCTCAATCGTGGACTCCTCTAGAGTCAGGCTCCTCACCTTTACGCTCCGCGCCATGGCCGACTTTCTTCCTCGCTTCTATCGACTCGCCGTCCGCGTGGACGCGCACTATGACGCGCTGAGCCGCAAGCTTCGCCAGAAGCTGGGAATCGCGCCGCCGCTGCGCATCCTCCCCTACCGGGGCTATGGCACGCCCGAGCGCGCCGTCATCAAGGCCCGCGTGCTGGAGGACCGGCACGTGCGCCCGCCGCAGGAGCGCTACACGCTGGTGGGCAGCGCGGTGGCTTCCTACAAGCGCTACATGACGCGCGAGGTGCCGGGCGCGCACGTCGCGGTGCGCTGGGGCGACAAGCGCTGGGAGGGCACCACCGACGAGGAGGGCTTCCTGGAGCTGTGGGTGCCTCCACCGGACGGGGTGCGCTCGGGCTGGCACATGGTGGAGCTGGAGCTGCTGTCGCCGGATGCGGAGGGCGTGTCCCGCGTGGCCGCGCCGGTGCGGATGGCCGGGCCCGGCGCGGAGTTCGGCGTCATCAGCGACATCGACGACACCGTCATCGTCACCGGCGTCACCGACCTGCTGAAGCGGGCCTGGGCGCTCTTCCTGACCGAGCACCGCGTGCGGCTGCCCTTTCCGGGCGTGGACGCCTTCTATGCCGCGCTCCAGCACGGCCGGGGCACGAGCGCGGACAACCCCATCTTCTACGTGTCCAGCAGCCCGTGGAACCTCTACGAGCACCTGGACGAGTTCCTCTCCCTGCACAAAATCCCCACCGGTCCGCTGCTGCTGCGCGACTGGGGCCTGTCCAGCCAGGGCTTCGCGCCCGGCGGGGGCCATGGGCACAAGCTGGAGAAGATTCGCGCGGTGCTCGGCACGCTGTCGCACCTGCCCTTCATCCTCATTGGCGACAGTGGCCAGGAGGACGCGGAGCACTACCGCACCATCGTCCGTGAGTTTCCCGGGCGCATCCTCTGCGTCTACATCCGCAACGTGCCCGGGCATCAGCGCCGGGCCGAGGAGCTGGCGCTCATCGCCGAGGACATCCGCGCCGCGGGCAGCCAGATGCTCGCGGTGGATGACACCACCGAGGCCGCCCGTCACGCCGCGCGCGAGGGGTGGATTCAGTGGCGCGAGGTGCGCGAGGTGGAGGCCCACCGTCGCGAGGACGCCGCGCGCTGAGGCTCCCGGCGCCCACCGAGGTGCAGGTGCTGTCAGGACAGCGGACGGCCGCCCTGGAACTGGGCCATGCGCTGGGCGCGCTCCATCATCTCGCCCTGGGCCCAGCGCTTCTCGTCACCGGCGCGCGGCAGCCGGCGGCGCCAGCCGCCATCCGCCGTCAGCTCCCAGGCGGACGTGGTGTCTGCCATGCAGCGCTCCAGCGAGTCCTTCACCTGGGCGGCCAGGCTGGCGTCCTCCACCGGCGCGAGGATTTCCACGCGGTGGTCCAGGTTGCGCGGCATCAAGTCCGCCGAGCCGATGAAGCAACGCAGCTCCGGGCCGCGCTCGAAGATGTAGATGCGCGAGTGCTCCAGGAAGCGGCCCAGCACGGACACCACGCGGATGTTCTCCGACACGCCGGGAACGCCCGGGCGCAGGCAGCAGATGCCGCGCACGTTCAGCTCCACCTTCACGCCCGCGCGGGACGCTCCGTAGAGGGCGTGGATGATGCCGGGGTCCACCAGCGCGTTCATCTTCATCTGGATGCGCGCGGGGCGCTCGGCCGTGTGCGCGGCGACGGTGCGCTTGATTTCCTCCAGCAGGCCCTGGCGCATGGTGAGCGGAGCCACCAGCAGCTTGCGGAAGCTCTTCGGCCGGCCAAATCCGGTGAGGTAGTTGAAGACGTCCGCCACGTCCGCGCCAATGTCCGGGTCCGTGGTGAACAGGCCCATGTCCGTGTAGAGGCGCGCCGTCTTCGGGTTGTAGTTGCCCGTGCCGATGTGCACGTAGTGCCGCACCTTGTCGCCCTCGCGCCGGACGATGAGGATGGCCTTCGCGTGCGTCTTCAGGGACGGAATCCCGTAGACGACGTGCACGCCCGCCTCTTCCAGTGCGTTGGCCCAGCGGATGTTGGTGCGCTCGTCGAAGCGGGCCTTCAGCTCCACCATGCACACCGCCTGCTTGCCGCGCTCGGTGGCGGTAATCAGCGCGGGCACCAGGGGCGAGCTGTCCGACGTGCGGTACACCGTCTGCTTGATGGCCAGCACGTCCGGGTCGGCCACGGCCTCGGTGACGAATCGCTCCACGGAGGTGGCGAAGGACTCGTAGGGGTGGTGGACCAGCAGGTCCCCCCGGCGCATGGACGACATCACCGTGCCGCCATCCGGCGCGTCCGCGTCCGTGCGCAGGCGGGCCTGGGTGACGGGGACCCACGGCGGGTCCTTCAGCTCCGGGAAGCCCGGGGCGAAGGCGATGGACTGCAAGTCGTTGAGGCCCACCAGGCCGTGCTCTTCGTAGACCTGACGCGCCTCCAGGCCCATGGCCTCCACCAGCGGCTCGAGCAGCTTGGGGCTCATGCCGGCCTGGACTTCCATGCGGATGACGTCGCCGAAGCGGCGCTCGCGCAGCTCCGTCTCCACGGCCTTGAGCAGGTCCTCCGCGTCCTCGGACACGGTGAAGTCCGCGTCGCGGGTGACGCGGAAGGTGCCCCAGCTCAGCACCTCCATGCCGGGGAACAAGTCCCCCAGGTGCTGGGCGATGATTTCCTCCAAGGGGACGAAGACGTTGCCCTTGAGGGGCAGGAAGCGCGGCAGCAGCTCCTTGGGCACCTTCACCCGGGCCACGCTCTCCTCGTCCGCGTCCGGGTCTCTCAGCAGCACCGCCAGGCTGAGCGACAGGTTGGAGATGTAGGGAAAGTGCCGCCCCAGGCCGATGGCCAGCGGGGTGAGGACGGGGAAAATCTGCTCCTTGAAGCGCTGGTCCACCTGGGCGCGCTGCTCGGCGTCCAGCTTCCTGGCGGAGAGGATGCGCAGGCCCTTTTCGGCCAGGGCGGGGCGGAGCACCTTCTCGAAGGCGTCGCCGTGCCGGCGCGTCTGCTTGAGGATGCCGTCGTGCAGCTTGTCCAGGGTATCGCTGGGAGAGGCTCCGTCGGGAACCAGGCGTGCCACGCCGCCGCGAATCTGCTCGTGTAGACGGGCGACGCGAATCATGAAGAACTCGTCCAGGTTGCGCGCGTAGATGGCGATGAACTTCAGCCGCTCCAGCAGCGGAATCTCCGGAGACTCGGCGAGCTGGAGGACGCGGTCATTGAAGGCCATCCAGGACAGCTCTCGGTTGAAGAAGAGTTCCGTGTCCTTCGACTCCGCGCCGGCCGGGAGCACGTCCCGGTTGGAGGGTTTCTGGGTGACGCCGCGACCGCCGCCGCCGCGTTTCGGCATGGTGACTTGACTCCTCGTTGACTCCCTTGGAGGGGATGTAGCAGGCCGCCCCCCTGTTCATTGTAAACTCGCGTGTTACTTGGGAGAGGGAGCCGTCAGGCGATGTAAGCCCTCCCAGGTGGGCGGGCAGGGAGAAAGGGCGGGAGGCGTGGACTTTGTTGCATCCGCGATATGAGGACTGCATGTCAGGCGACGTGAGCGCGACGGAGACGACCCCCAAGGCGGACGCGGCCAGCGGCCTCTTCACGGCCTTCCAGAAGGACAGGAAGGTGCCTCGGGGACGGTGGGCGGGCGCCCTGCTGATGGCCCTGATACCGGTGGTGCTGGGCGTGGGCTTCTGGACCCTCGCCAAGGGCGAGGAGAAGACGTTCCGCATCGTCACGCCCCAAGGCTTCAAGTCCATGCGTGGTGGGATGACGACGGAGCAGGTGCGCGCGGTGCTCGGACGGCCCATCACCCTGGAGCGGGACACCAGCGGGGCGGAGTGCTACCGCTACGGGCAGCCCAACTTCGTCAACCCGCAGTTCCTCATCTATTCAGTCTGCTACGAGGACGGGAAGCTGCGGGACGTGAAGACGCACCAGTACTCCGCTTGGAACGTGGACCCCGCCACGGGGACGTTCGCGGCGCCGGGCGGCGAGCCCGCGGACGCGGCGCCCACGCCCGCGCAGGAAGGCTGAGCAGGGCCTTTCATGCCGAAACGATGATGGAACCATGCGTGGCTGCCCGCGAGTCACGGGTGCCAGGCTCCCTCCGTTCCATGCAACGGAGGTCGCACCATGCGGCGGTTCTCTCGGGGGCTCGCGGTTCTCCTGGCGGTAGCGGGGCTTTGGTCCGCGGCGGCGTCTGACGACGTCATCGGGTACGAAGCGCCCAGCGAGGAGGCCTTGCGCTGCCTCAGTGAGGACCTGCCCGTGACGGTGAAGGTCGACTATGTCCTCACGGGTTGTTGGGTGTTCACCCAAAGCACCTTCTACCTGAAGGTGACGCAAAGCGGCGCGGAGGTCTCTGGCCGAGGGGACGACTGGGAAGACCCGGTCAAACTCAGTCCGAGGAAGCTGTCCCGGGCCGAAGGTGAGCGCATCCTCCAGGATTTGACGAGTGTGATGCTTCGTCGTGAGTCCGAGTCGGCCTCAGGTGATGCGCCGACCCGTTACGTGACCACGGTCGAGTGGGCCTGTGGTGGTGTCAGGGGGACGAAGCGCGGCACGGTGGCGTTCACGGCGCCCGCCTACGACTTGTATTCCACGGATGAGGAAGAGGGAGAAACCTACGCGCGCGCCGTTGGCGTCCGTGACGTCGTGGTGAAGGCGCTCCGGCAGGCGCATCGCTGACACGCTGGGAATCCAACGCATGAGCGCGGGCGTGCTCCATCGAGGTACTCCGCCACGAGGGTTGCCTTTCGTTACCGGCAGTGGGAATCCGCATCGTTGTCCGCGCCATCCGCGCACCGGTCCGTATCCGTGGCGGCGTCCTCCCTGATGTGGAGCGTGTACCGGATGGGCGTGTCCTGGTCGGGATTCGCCATGCCGTCCACCACCACCAGCACCGTCTGGCCCTGCGCCAGTGTCACCTTCACGGCGGGCGAGCCTTGGGGACTCCCGTTCGCGTTGGAGGCGCAGCCCAGCTCCGTGCCCCGGCAACCCGTGAGCACGTAGAGCGCGTTGCCCCACTCGCTCGGTGCCGTCTCGAAGACGTAGGTGCCCGCCCGCGGCGCCGTCCACAGGTGTGCGCGGTCCTGCTGGAGCAGCGCGCCGCAGGTGCCCTGGAAGCCGTCACCGGAACCCGCCGTCTCGCCGTGGAACGTCACCGGCAGCGCGCTGCCCAAGTCATGGTGCGCGCAGCCACGGCCGCCGCAGCCCGGCGCGTCGTGGCAGTCCGTGTCCGCGCAGTCCACCCAGCGGTCCCCATCATTGTCCATGCCGTCGAAGCAGGAGCCCGCCTCGCTGGCCCGCAGCTCATCGATGTGCAGCTCGAAGTACCCCGCGCTGAACCGGTCCAGGCTCGCCGAGTCCACCACCACCAGCACCGTCTGTCCCTGCACCAGCGGCACCGAGACACGCGCGCCGCCGCCGTAGCTGATGCCGTCCTTCGCGCACGCCAGCTCCGCGCCCCCGCAGCCGCCGCTGCGCACGGAGACGAGTGAGCGGGTGGCCGACTTCGCCGTGTCGAAGGTGAAGAGCGCGCTCTTGGGCGCCGTCCACAGGAAGCCCCGGTCCGGCGCGCCGCTCCCACCGCACGAGGACTGATGGTCATCCCCCGCGTGCGCGGTGGAGCCCTTCACCATCACCGGCAACACGCTGCCCAGGTTCCGGTCCACGCACACGGACGCGCTCGCCGCGCAGACGTTGGGAACGCCCGTCGCTCCGCAGGACTCGGACGCCGTGCAGGTGCCACACTCCAGGAACCCGCCGCACCCGTCCGGCACGGTGCCGCAGTCCTTGCCCAGCAGGCCGCAGGTGAAGGGGCGGCAGGAAGGCGCCGCGCACACGTTGGGCGTGCCGCCACCTCCACACGTCTCGCCATTCGCGCATGCCCCGCACTGGAGCGCGCCGCCGCACCCGTCCGGCACGGTGCCGCAGTCCTTGCCCAGCGACTCGCAGGTGGCCGGTGTGCAGAGGGGACGGCCACAGACGTGGTCCACGCCGCCCCCGCCGCATGTCTCGCCCGCCGGGCAGAGGCCACAGTGCAGGAGTCCGCCGCAGCCATCGGGCACGGTGCCGCAGTTCTTTCCCTGGGACTCGCAGGTGAGCGGGGTGCACACGCCGCCGCCGCACACGTTGGGCTCGGCGCCGCCGCACGTCTGGCCGTCCGCGCAGACGCCGCAGTCGAGCATGCCGCCGCACCCGTCCGCCACCGGCCCGCAGTTCTTCCCCAGCGTCTCACACGTCCCCGGCGTACACGGCGAGTTGCCGCAGACATTGGGCACGCCGCCGCCGCCACACGTCAGTCCGCCCGCGCAGTCCCCGCAGTCGAGCATGCCGCCGCAGCCGTCGGACACCGGCCCGCAGTCCTTCCCCAGCACGTCGCAGGTGGCCCGCTTGCAGATGCCGTGGCCACACACGTTGGGCGCGCCGCCGCCCCCGCACGTCAGTCCGTCCGCGCAGACGCCACAGTCGAGCATGCCGCCACAACCGTCCGGTACGGCGCCGCAGTCGCGCGCCAGCGACTCACAGGTATCCGGCGTGCAGGTGGGCTCGCCGCATACGTTGGGTGCGCCCCCGCCGCCGCAGGACTCGGGCGCCGTGCAGGTGCCGCAGTCGAGCACGTCTTCACAGCCATCCGAGACTGGTCCGCAATCCTTCCCCAGGGCCTCACAGGTGGTGGGCTCGCAGGGCGCCGGTCCGCACACGTTGTGCCGGCCACCGCCTCCGCACACCTCACCGGGGCCACAGGCGCCGCAGTCGAGCGTGCCGCCGCAGCCGTCAATGGCGATGCCGCAGTCCATGCCCTGGGAGGCGCACGTCATGGGCTCGCAGGAGGACACCGGCCGGCGGCTGTCCGCGTCTTCGTACGGTTGTGTCTGGCTGCACGCCACCCACAGCACCAGCCCACACGTCCAGAACCACGCTCCCCGCCGCCCCGCTCCGCGCATGCGCTCCCATCCCGCCCAGGCCACCACCCGCGCCCAACGTGGGTCCGGGCTGCGCGCGTGCCCAGCCAGGGTGTAAGGCGGGGTTGGACGGTGCACACACCGCGACGCGCGGGCACGGGCGCCGTCTGCCCGGGCGCCTGGTTTCCAACGTTCGCGTCACCCGGCGAGCCCCCTGGATTCAGGATGCGGAGCGCTTCACCCTGCCCGAGGGCATGGGCGGTGGACCGTCTGGGGAGGAGGGGAGGTGGCACGTCCGTGGACGTTCGCGCAGCGCGCGGGCGCCGGCTTCATCATCTCGTTGGTGGTGGCGCTCGTGCTGGCGGGAACGTCCGTGGTGGCGCTGCTCTCCGTGCGGGCCAATCACAAGGCGCGCATCCTGGAGCTGTCCCGGGACGTGCTGGACATCAAACAACTGGAGCGGACCTTCAACGACAAGGTCGTCAGTGGCCGGGGCTTCGCTTTATCGGGAGATACCTTCTTCGCCCAGGACATGTCCGTCGCGCGCGAGCGTTTCATCGCCACCTACGAAGCCCTGAAGCGCCGGCTCACCCAGGAGCCCCTGGCCACGCAACTGGAGGCCGTCTCCCACGCGGAGCTGGAGCACGAGGAGGCCATGCAGGCGCTCATCATGGAGCGCGAGGACGGCGCGCCCCGCCAGCGGCTGGAGCAGATTTTCGACGGCCACGTGGCGGACACGCGCCGTCGTGCCATGGACAGCCTCCGGATGCTCCACCATCAGACGGAGGCCCGGCTGTCAGAGGGCATCCATGAGAGCCTGGCCACGGACCGCAGCGCGCTCGGGCTGTCGCTGCTCGCGGGGAGCCTGGGCCTCGCGGGCGCCACGATGCTGGCGTGGACGCTGACGCGCAAGCTGCGGCCCATCCAACAGGAGGCCGAGGCCAGCGCCGAGCGCTTCCAGCTCCTCGTGGAGGGGGTGCGCGACTACGCCTTGTTCCTGCTGGATGCGCGGGGCCGGGTGGAGAGCTGGAACCCGGGCGCGGAGCGCATCATGGGCTACCGCGAGGCGGAAATCCTGGGGCAGCCCTCCAGCGTCTTCTACCCGCCGGATGCGGTGGCGGCGGGGATTCCGGACAAGGACCTGGTGCGGGCCCGGAGGGATGGGCGGCTGCACACGGAGGGCTGGCGAGTGCGGAAGGACGGCTCGCGCTATCTGGCGGACGTCAACGTCACCGTGCTCCAGGACGCGCGTGGGCAGCCGCGTGGCTTCGCCAAGGTGACGCGCGACATCACCGAGCGGCGCCGGGCCGAGCGCACGCAGCAACTGCTGGCGGAGGCAGGGGGCCTCTTCCACCAGTTCCAGGACCCCGACCAGACGGTGGCCGAGCTGACGCGCATCATGGTGCCGGAGGTGGCGGACGCCTGCCTGCTCTACCTGCTGACGGCCAGTGGCGACCTCTGGCCTCGCGCGGTGGCGCACGCGATGCCGGAGAAGGAAGCGTGGCTGTGGGACGCGGCGCGGCGCTTTCCGCCGCCGCCAGAGTCTCCGTGGGGCATCTGGCAGGTGATGCGCACGGGGCGCTCCGAGCTCAAGAGCGACGTGTCTCCGGAGACCCTGGCCCGGGGGCTGGTGGGCCCCGAGCACCTCTCGTTGATGGAGAAGGTGGGCGTGCGCTCCTACCTCGGCGTGCCGCTGCGGGTGGGGCGGCAGACGCGCGGGGTGTTCGTGCTGCTGACGTCCGCGCCGGAGCGCCGGCTGACGGTGACGGACCAGGTCTTCGTGGAGGAGGTGGCGGGACGCGCCGCGCTCGCGTTGGACAACGCCCGGCTCTGGAGCGAGGCGCAGGACGCGGTGGA
Source organism: Myxococcus sp. AB056 (assembly GCF_006547365.1). Classification (NCBI taxonomy): domain Bacteria; kingdom Pseudomonadati; phylum Myxococcota; class Myxococcia; order Myxococcales; family Myxococcaceae; genus Myxococcus; species Myxococcus sp. AB056. The sequence goes on from NZ_VHLB01000027.1 coordinate 40,897, forward strand.
GCTCATCGGCGTGGCCGCGCACGACTTGGGCAATCCGTTGAACACGCTGCAGTTGCTGCTGCGAAGGCTTCAGCGGATGGCGCTCGCGGAGGAGCAGAAGGCGCGCGACGGGCTGGCGGCGGCGCTGAAGCAGACGCAGCGGCTGGGGCAACTGCTGCACAACCTGCTGGACCTGTCGCGGCTGTCATCGGGGAAGCTGATGCTGGACGTGGCGCCGGTGGACCTCTCGGACCTGGTGCACGAGGTGGTGGAGCGCTTCGCCGAACAGGCTGCGGAGGCGGGCTGCAAGCTGGAGTTCGGCGCGGAATTGGGGCTGGTGGGCCGGTGGGACCGGCTGCGGTTGGACCGGGTGGTGACGAACCTCTTGTCCAACGCGCTGAAGTTTGGCAGGGGACGGCCGGTGGAGGTCCGGGTGGAGCACGCGGGCGTGGCGCGGGCGCGGCTGTGTGTGAGAGACCACGGCGTGGGCATTGCCCCGGAGGCGCAGCGGCGCATCTTCGAGCGCTTTGAAAGAGAGCCCTCCGGCGGCCAGCATGCGGGCTTCGGGCTGGGGCTCTACATCGTCCGGCAGCTGGTGGAGGCGCACGGCGGCACCATCCGCGTGGAGAGCGCCCCCAGCGAGGGCGCCACCTTCATCGTGGAGTTGCCGCTGATGCTGCTGGGCTCGGAGCTGCGTGAGCCACCCGATATTCCCCTGCACTCGTGAGCCCGCCCGTCACGCGTGCAGCGGCGGCCGGGTGTCCACGAAGGTCCGAAGGGGCGACCGCTCCGGCGCCTTCTCCTGCTCCTCCAGCAGCTCGAACTCCAGCGAGTCATGCGCGCAGAACACCGTGACGTCCCGTCCGTGCCGCTGCACCAGCTCGCGCAGCCGGCGCATGTTGTGCCAGCGCAGGTAGCCGTCCTTCTGCATCAGCTTCTGGTAGGCGCGCAGCCCTGGCGTGCACCGGTACCGGTCAGGGGCCATCTCGCCGTGGTAGAAGTACGCGTCTCCGGCGTGCAGCAGCCAGCCGCCGCCATTCTGGATGGCCACGCCCGCGTGGCCCAGGGTGTGGCCCGGCAGCGGCACCAGCAGGATTTCCGGCGGCAGTCCTGCCAAATCCCGCACGCACTTGAAGCCGAACCAGCGCTCACCGTCTCCACCGGAGGGGTACGTCACCCACTGCGTCTCGTGCATCCACTGCAACGGCCGGTAGCGGCGCCGGTCCAACGGCGTCGCCTGGGCCACGGCGCCTTGGTACTCGTCCGACAGCAGGTGGACCCGGGCGTGCGGGAAGTCGTCCAGGCCGCCGGCATGGTCGAAGTCCAGGTGGGTGAGGACGATGTCGCGCACGTCCCTGGCCTGGAAGCCCATGCGCTCAATCTGCCGGATGGCCGTGGAGCCCTCGTTGAGCTGGGGCCGCGTCAGCAGGTCGAGGAACAGGGGCGACAGCCGGGGGCGCCGGTGCTTCACGTCCTCCAGGCCGAAGCCGGTGTCCACCAGGATGAGTCCCTGCTGGCCCTCCACCAGGAGGCAGTGACACGTCAGCGCCGCGGGCCCCGTGAAGCCCTTTCGCCCGTCCACCAGCCGGCCGCCCGGTGGGCACATGGTGGTGCAGTTCAGGTGGTGGATGCGCATCGCTTCCGCTCCTCGGCAGGGAGCCGCTCGGGCGGCCCGGGTCCGGAGCTAAAGGTGCGCCGCGCGACGCCACGGAGGAATCCGCGCAAGCGGGATGGCAGGAGGCTCGCCCGCCCGGCGGGGGTGCCTGGATGTCCGCTTCAGAGCTGCTGCAGGTGCTCGGCCGTCCGCTCCTCGCGGACGTTGCCGGTGTTGAGCGTGGTGGCGGGCTCGAAGAGCAGGACGTGGACCTCCTCCTCCGCCACGGGCCGGTGCTCCACGCCGCGAGGAATGATGATGAACTCGCCTGGGCCCACGTCCACCGTGCGCTCGCGCAGCTCCATGCGCAGCTGGCCGTGGAGCACGAGGAACAGCTCGTCCTCGGCGTCGTGCTGGTGCCAGACGAAGGGGCCGTGGAGCCGGGCCAGCCGGACGTGTTGGCCGTTCAGCTCGCCCACCACCTTCGGGGACCAGTGCTCGGAGAAGAGGGCCAGCTTCTGCGCGAGGTTGACCTTGTCCACCTCGGGGGCCGGCGTCTCCAGGGCGTCGCGCGCGGGCGGGGTGCCCGTGCCTTCCAAGGCACGGGCAGTGTCGGCGTGGCGGCGGGAGTCCCAGCGCGGACGACGTCCGGCGAGGACCGTGGGGCTGCGATGAGGCGCGCTCATGCGGGTGTCATCTCCTTCCGCGGCGCCGCTGCATTGGCTTGCGCCATGAGTTCGTCGTCGGAGTGTCTGTCTTCTGCGGAGGATAATCCCGCCTGTCAGCGCGCGGGAGTGGCCGCGAGGTCGACTACCCGACGGATGACGTGAAACATCGCGCCCGCGTGTCACGAAGGCGTCTGTCTCGAGCTCAGTCCGGGAAGAACATCGGGTCACGCGTGGTGACGAACGAGGAGATGGCGCTGGCCACTTCCTCCGGCAGCCCGGTGAATTGCACACCCACGCCTGGCATCAGCTCCGGCGTGCGGGAATTGGCCTCGCGCACCCAGCGCACCACGCCCGTCACCTTCATGGGCCGGCCGCCCGGCAGCGTGAAGTCCAGCTCCACCTGCGTGCCGCGCGGCACCGCGTCCACGGTGGCGATGAAGACGCCGCCCTCGCTGAGGTCCAGTGAGAAACCCGTGAAGAAGTTGGAGTCGCTGCGCATGTCGATGGACGTGTGCATCCGCACCCGTCCGTTGCGCCGCGCGTCGTTCTCCGGCGGAGTGGCGGGCCGGGCCGCGGCTGCTGGGAGAGGCGCGTGCCCCTGGGCCCTCGCCGCGGCGGCCGCCCGCGCCAGCTCGGCCTGGCGGGCCTTGGCGGCTTCGTGTTGTGCCCGCGACGCGGCTTCCTGGCGGGCCCTGGCCGCCTCGGCCTGACGCTTGAGCACCGCTTCCGCCTCGGTCACCGCGCGGGCCACCTGCGCCGCCTGCTCCTGGTGGGCTCGCAGCAGTGACTGCATCTCCGAACCTGCTTGCCGCCGAGCCTGGAGCGCCGCTTGACGGGCCTCCAGTGCCCGGATGCGCGGCGCCTCCACGTCCAGCGCGGGCGCCACGGCCAACTGCAACCGGGAGGCCTGTTCCCCCAACATGGGGTCGGCACCGGGGACCTGGTGGGCCCGCGTCAGCGCCTGCCGCGTCTGCTCCAGCCGGGTGGCCAGCGCGGACGCCTCCGCCGTGGCCTGGGCGAGTTGTTCATGGAGCCGGCCCTCCAGCGTGGACAGCTCGCTCTCGGCGCGAGCCAGCTCCGCTTCACGGGAAGCAGCTGGGGGCATGCGGGCAGCAGGGGACGGCGAGCTCATGGGCGAAGGACTCCAGGGGTGCCTACTGTAGCGTCCCCCGGACGGCCCCACGAGCCCCACGCGCCGAGCCGGAAATGACCCGGGCCGCCCGCCTCCCAGGGATTGGCGGCAGGCAGGCGGCCATGCGCCGCCCGGGCCGCCTCAGTCCGCGCCCTTGATGCAGGCCACCGGCTTGAGCCGGTAGGCCACCCGGGCCAGCCCCGCCATCTCCACCGTCTCCAGGACATCGTCCAGGTTCTTGTAGCAGGGGCCGGACTCGTCCAGCGGCGTCTGGCGGGTATTGAGGAGGATGCCCGCTTCGGCCATGCGCTGGTCGGTGACGTCCTGCTTCAGCACGCGCCGCGCCTCGCCACGCGACATGCGGCGGCCGGAGCCGTGGTTCACCGAATAGATGGACTTCTGTGCGCCCGGCTCGGCGAAGAGGATGGCGCTGCCCGTCTCCATGGAGCCCGGGATGAGGATGGGGTGGCCCGTCTTCTCCCAGGGCGTGCCCTTCAGCGCGGGGTGTCCTCCGGGGAACGCGCGCGTGGCGCCCTTTCGGGCGACGAACTTCCCCGCCTCCTTCTGGATGAGGTTGTGGGAGATTTCGTAATACACGCTGGCCGTGCCGCCGAAGACGTCCTCCAGCGCCGCGCACACCGCCTCACCGATGATGAGCCGGTTGGCCACCGCGAAGTTGGCCGCCATGTTGTGGAGGTTCCAGTAGTCGCGGCCCAGCGGGCTCTCCGCGTCCAGCCAGACATGGTCCTCGCTGCGGCTCTTGAGGCCCAGTTGCGCGGCGCCCTCCACGAAGAAGTGCTTGGCGATGTTCCACCCGAAGCCGCGGCTGCCGGTGTGCAGCATCACCCACACGCGGCCGTCCTGGTCCACCTGCATCTCGGTGAAGTGGTTGCCGCCGCCCAGGCTGCCCAGTTGCTCACGCTTGCCGAAGGCGCGCTCGGGGATGTCCACCCGGTCGTCCTCGACGGGGATGTAGTCGCGCTCGGTGACGGACGAACCCCGGCCCAGGGCCTTGGCGCCGTGGCGCACCACGTCCGAGAAGGTGCGGTCCGTCACCCTGCGCTGCTTCTGCACGCGGCTGGCGCCCACGCCCACGGCGATGCGCTTCGTCACCTCTTCAATCCAGCGGCGGCGCTTCGTGGCGTCGGCGACGTCCTCGGCGGTGAGCGTCGTCTGCAACTGCACCATGCCGCAGCCGATGTCGTAGCCGGCGGCGGTGGGCAGGAGGATGCCGTCCGTTTCCACCACCGTGCCAATGGGGACGCCGTAGCCCAGGTGACAGTCGGGTGTGACAGCCACGCGGGTGACCCCGGGGAAGGATGCCGCATTCACCACCTGGTCAAAGACAGAGTCCTCCAGTCCAGGTTGCTCGGGGCCCTCCCCCCACAGCAACTTGTCGGACAGGAACAGGTCCGCATCGACCTTCATGCTCTTGGTCTTCGCCAGGACGTAATGGCCCTCTGAGACCTTCTCCAGCCGCTGCTTCCAACTCATGACTCTTATCCCCCAGGCGGGATGAACACGCGGCAGCGACGGGAGCGTCCAGGGAAGCTGACGCCAGGAGCCGAAACCCGAAAACAGGAGCAGAGGATGCTGGGGGCACAGGCGGGAAGGCGAGCGAATTCGGAGCCGCACGAGGCCGCGGCCGGGACGTGCCCGGCCGGGCGAAAGTCAGCCCGAGAGCGGACGGCGAGGTTCCGATCGCCCCGGGACTTGTCACGTCCGGATTCCATTCCCATCCATTCCGCAGCATCCAGGTAGGGGGTGGGCGATGGGTTTCCTTGGTGGGATTTTCCTGGCGGTGGCGTTGCAGGCGGGACCCGTGGAGAAGGAGCAGGCACAGACGCCGGTGGAGGTGGCAGCCCCGGTGTTCAATCCCTCCGCGTGCGCGAAGAAGCGGGTGGACCCCTGTGGGTGTCACCATGTCTATGGCATCCGACACTGCCACCCGAATCGGAAGGGTGACCACTGCGAGGCGCCGGTGAAGGCGGAGGTCGAGGCCCCACGCAAGAGCCGGGACACCTCGAAGAAGGCGGACACGCAGGCCCGGACGCGCGAGCCCGAGAAGAAGCAGCTCGACCCGAGCAAGTCCGTGTCCATGTAGGCCCCAGGCGCGCGGGCGATTCGCGGAGGAACGCGGAGACCTCGCGCGCCAGCAATTCAGGCGCGGTGACGTGGGCCATGTGGCCTTGTCCGGGCAGGATGCCCAGGCGGGCGGGGCTCAGCGTCCGCGCGAGCCCCGCGTCCGGTCTTTCGTGTGCGAGCACAGGGTGCAGCGGGGAGCCTTGTCGCGGGTGTGGCCGCCCGCGCGCCCCACGCCGCCCAAGGTCAAGGCCCTTGGCGATTTCCTGGCGCAGTTGCTCGCCGAACTGTCGTCATGGCCGGGTGGAAACGGGGGGAGGGAACGGGGTAACAAGGCGGGTGAGCCGTGCCGCTCCAGGCACGCGCGGTGCCGAGGTGCGCATGCGAACGCAGCAGAGCCGCTCGCTCGTCTTCCTCCAGCAGCTCGGCCCCGGGGCACGTGAGGGCTACGAGGCCCTGCCCGGACTGGAGGACACGCTGGTCGCGCTCTGCGCCGCGGCGCGGCAGGCCTGGCCGGGCGTGACGCTGGGGGAGGAAGACTTCCTACGCCACCTTGCTTCGTGCCTGCCACGGGACGAGGACCCCTCACGGGTGCTGGCCACCGTGCATGCCGCGGACCTCTTTCTGGCGTGCGCCTGTGTGCGGGGGAACGCTGCGGCGCATGCCGCGCTGGAGCGCCACGTTCTTCCCAAGGCGGCGGCGTCCTTGGCTCGGATGCGGGACACGGGTGTGGACCCCTCTGAGGTGGTTCAACACCTGCGCGAGCGGCTGCTCGTCCCAGAAGGTGACCGGCCCGGACGCATGGCGGAATACCAGGGCAGTGGTCCGCTCGCGGCCTGGTTGCGGGCGGCAGCGGTGCGTACCGCCCTCAACCTCCAGCGCTCGGAGCGCCGGAGGGCCCACGCAGAAGAGGAGGCGGAGGCGCTCCCGCTGCCAACCCATGCGGACATGGCGGACGTCGAGTTGGACTACCTGCGCAAGAACCACCGCGAGCATTTCCAGACGGCGCTCTCCGAGGCACTGAATGCCCTGCCCACGCGGGAGCGCACCGTGCTGCGCTTGCACGTGGTGGAGGGGCTGAGCCTGGAGCGCATCGGCACCATGTACCAGACGCACAAGTCCACCGTGTCACGCTGGGTGGCCCGCGCCCGGGAAGCGGCGCTGGAGGGCACACGTCAGCGGCTGGCGGAGCGGCTTCGGCTCACCTCCGGCGAACTGCACAGCCTGATGCGGGTGGTACAGGGAGAGCTGGACCTGAGCCTGCCGTCCCTGCTGAGCACGTCTGGGGCTTCCTGAGGGTCCGCGGACTTTTTTCGCGGCCGCGTGCAACGCTCCGACCTGGCCGGTGTCATCCGGGTGAAGGTGGAACAACCCCCTCTTGGAGGACACACACCATGCATCACAGAATGGGCCTTGCCCTGGTTGCGCTGGCGTTGGTGGGAGCACCTGCGCTGGCGGAGGAGTCGAAGCCGGTCCCGTCTTCTGGGGCTTCGGCCACCACCGAGGAAACGGTGGTCGTGAAGAAGGGCAGCCATCGCGACCTTCAAATTCCGGGAATGGTCCGTATCGCGATTGACGAACCGGAGACTGCGGACATCAAGGCACTCGGCAAAGGGGTGCTGCGCATCATCGGTAAGCAGGCCGGTGAGACAGCGCTGCTCGTGTGGGCAGGGCCCGAGAACAAGCGGAGCAGCTACCGCATCGTCGTCACCGATTGATGCAGGGCATCGGTGGCCATGGTGCCGCCATGTGACATGAATGGAAGCCGCGCTCCTCCGCGCAGGGATGAGGGGCGTGGGCGCCGCTGGACCAGGGCTTCGCGCCGTCTGGACCGCACCACTTGTCCGAGCTGACGTCTCCGCCGTGAGCGCTGGATGCGCGTGGTCACCTCCCGGAGGTGGATGGCCACCACCTCGAGGCTTGGAGGGCTCATCTGAAGAGAGCGCCTTCCAGAGGACCTCCGCGGCAGTCTCGACGTCTTCTTCACCCACCACCTCGCCCCGGCCCGCCCGGCGCACGAGCTCCGACAGCATGCCCCACACCATGCACTCATGGAGCCAGGTGCGGCCCTTGGGAAACACCTGCTCGCGCTCGCCATGCTCGAGGACCTCCAGCACCTGCGCGCGCGTCCGTCCGTCATGCTCGCCCGGTGGGTCCGTGTCCGGATGGTTGTGAAGGAAGGTGAAGCCCACGAGGTGGGGCTGCAACAGCGCCCAGGTCGCGAACTCGCGCCAGAAGGCGATGAAGACGTCGCGAAAGCCCTGCCGCAGCGGGTCGCCATCCGCCATCTGGTAAGCGACGAAACCCGTGTAGGACAGCTCGCGCTCGGTGAGGGTCCGTATCGCCCTCGCGATGCCCTGCTTGCTGCCGTAGTAACGATACAGCGAGCCCACCGAGAGCCGCGTGGCCCGGGCCAGTTCCGCGGCCCGGACGTTGTCGAACCCCCGCTGTGCCAGCAGCTCCGCCGCGTCACGCAGCCTGAAAGCGCGCATCTCCGCCAACGTGTACATCCGCCCGTCCCCCTGCCTTCGCGGCCGTCGCGTGGAAGGAACGTTCCCTCCACGACGACCTGTCTACAGGGAGGGGCTGACACGAGGTGGGAGGTCGGGTCGGCGCGCCAGCGGAGCTGCCTTCGAAGGTGGGAAACTCGGGTGGGCTGTTCGGCGCGGACCCGGGCTGCGATGATTCGAGGCGCGCCATGAACCCGTTGCACCGTCCTCCGATGTCCGCATGTCCGGATGAGAACCTGCTCGCGGCCTTCGTCAGTGGCTCGGCTCCCGTGGGGAAGGTGGTGTTGGTGGAAGCACACCTCGACGGTTGCGCGGACTGTCGGGCGTTGGTGGCGGCGGTGGCGGCCAGTTCCTCCCTGCCGGGCGCAGTCGCCGTTGAGCGTGAGGTGGAGGCGCCCACGCGGTGGGACACGGGAGCGGCGACGTTGCCGGACGCGCGGGAGGAGCCGGTCCTGCCGCCAGGGACGCGGCTGGGGGCCTATCTGCTGCAGGGCGTGTTGGGCATGGGAGGGATGGGCGTGGTGTACGCGGCGGATGACCTGCGGCTGGGGCGGCGGGTGGCGCTCAAGCTGTTGAGGCCGCTGCTCGCGGGCGCACAGGACCAGGGGCGTGAGCGGCTGCTTCGCGAGGCCCAGGCCATGGCGCGGCTCTCACATCCCAACGTACTGCCGCTCTTCGAGCTGGGGACGGCGGAGGGGCACGACTTCCTGGCCATGGAGTGGGTGGACGGCACGACGCTCGCGGACTGGCTTCGGGAACGCGAGCGTCCATGGCGGGACGTGTTGGAGGTCTTCCTGGCAGCGGGAGCGGGGCTGGCCGCCGCCCATCGCGCGGGGATGGTGCACCGAGACTTCAAGCCGTCCAACGTGCTGGTGGGGCGCGACGGCCGGGTACGCGTCACGGACTTCGGGCTCGCGAGGCACGGCACGGGCGTGTCTCCCGAGGCGCCGGCCGGTGTGAGCGAGGGTGCATCGAAGGCCTCCATGCTCACGGAGTGGGGGCAGGCCGCGGGAACGCCGGCATACATGTCTCCGGAGCAGCGCGCGGGAAGGGTCGTGGACGCCCGCGGCGACCAGTACAGTTTTTGCGTCGCGCTCCACGAAGCGCTCCACGGTGAGCGCCCCGGCCACCGTGCTGCCTCCGCCGCACCGCGAACGTCGAGCCTGCCGAGGCATCTCCGCACCGCGCTGGCGCGGGGGCTCGCGAACGCGCCCGAGGACCGCTTCCCCAGCATGGAGGCGCTGATGGCGGTGCTCTCCCTGCCTTCGCCGGCATGGGGCCGCCGGGGCATCCTGGCTCTGGCGGGAGCGGGTTCCCTGGTGGTCCTGGGCGTGCTCCTGTGGAAGCCGTCTTTTCTGTTCCAGTCCGATGCCGCCACGCCGCGAGCCGAGAGGCCCGGGCGCATGGCGGCATCGCCGGTTGTCCTGCGCGTCGGCGACGTGCACGAACTGGTCGTTCCTGGACTCCAGCGCATCGCGGTGGGCGAACCGAGCCTCGTCGAAGTCACCGTGCCGCGTCAGGGCGTGGTGCGTCTGAGGGGGAAGGAGGCGGGCAGCACGGACCTGATTACGTGGAGCCACGCCGGAGAGATGAAGTCCCGAGTCCTGGACGTCACCGCGCGCTGACGTCAGCGTCCGCCGGGAGCCCTGCGTGCCTGGCGGGGCGTTTCCTGTCCCAGCAGCCGGTACGCCTGCTGCCGGTGTTCGCGCAGCGTGGGCAGCATGTCTCCGAGCAGCGCTTGCAGCCCGGCGTTGCCGGAGAACTGCTGCTGCCCCGCCATCACCTTGGCGATGTCCGCGTCATGGTCGCCCACCATGGCGGCCAGGAAGGCGCGGTCGAACGCGGGGCCCTGGAGGGACTGGAGCTTCGCCATCGACGCTTCTTCCGCGCGCTCCATCGTCCTGGCGAAGTCGGTGTCCGCCTGGGGCTCGGCCAGCGTCAGGTTCTGCTTCCGGGCGTAGGCCATGAGGCGTTGGTCTGCTTGCCCGTGGTCCTTCACCAGCCGCGCGCCGTAGTCCTTCACGCCTTGGGCGCTGCCCTGCCGTTGAGCGAGTTGGCCCAGCTTCACCTCGTGCTGGTTGGCCTGGTGGAGCTCGTCGAGGAACGCTTTCTCGTCGGTGGGGATGGGCAGCAGGCCTTGCCGCAGCAGCGCCACGCCGCGCGCATCAGGCGGAGTGCCCTGGGAACCGGCACCCCCCGTGCCTTCCTCGAACGGCTCCGGGGCCTGCCCCTGGTCGATGGCCTCCGGACGGCCCATGCGGACCATGCTCTCCGTGTCGTCCGTGCCGTTCTGCTGCGCCAGGGCGCCGCCGCCCAGTGCGAGCGTGCCCGCCACCACCCCACCCATCCATCGCTTCATCGTCTGCCTCCCATGTCCCGAGCGAGACATCAAACCGAAGGTGGAGGCGGAGGATGGCGCCGAGCAAGTGGGGCGGGCAGCGGGGCGAGGGCTCCTGTCTCAGTGCCTCCGGGGTTTCGAGGGCATCCCGCCGTCAGCGGCGCCAGTCCCGGAAGGCTTATGGCTCCGACAGCAGGAACAGCGCGTGCGCGCTGGCGATGGGCCGCGTGCGGTCGTCCTGCCACGCATCCACCCGGACGTTGGCCACGCGCCGGCCCTGGCGGGTGACGAACGCCTTGGCGAAGGTGTCCTGCGGCTTGCCGGAGCGAAGGAAGTCCACCGTGAGCGAGATGACCTTCGGCACGCGCTCGGTGTTCGTCTGCAGCAGCAGCTCGAAGACGGCGGCGGATTCCAGCAGCGCGCCGAGCGTGCCGCCGTGCAGGGCGGGAATCAGGCTGTTGCCGATGTTCCTCGGGTTGAAGGCCATGCGGCAGAGCATCTCGCCGGCGAGGTTCTCCACGCCGATGCCCATGAAACGCGTGTAGGGGATGGCGTCGGTGAGGCGCTTGTACTCGCGCGTCTTGCGTACCTGGCGAACCAGCTCGGCGAGGGGAGGCTTCGTGGACTCGGACATGGTCGTCATTCCTCTGTCCGCATGAAGGTGCCCTGGGCGGAAGCCACGGGGTGGCCCGGGTCGCCCTGGTGGACGAACGCGCGGACGAAGGCCACCTGGCGGGTGAGCCGGTAGCACTCGGCCACGCAGGTGAGAACGATGCCGGGCCGCGCGGGGCGCAGGTAGTCGATGCGCAGGTCCAGCGTGACGAGTGGGGCGAAGCGGCCCAGCTTGAGGAAAACGGCGGTGCCACAGGTGGCGTCGATGAGCGTCGTCACCGCGCCGCCGGCGATGACGCCGGTTTCCGGGTTTCCGACGAGGTTCTCCGCGTAGGGCAGCTCGACGGTGGCCTCGGCGGCGCGGATGTCCACCAGCCTCAGCCCCAGCGCGTGATTGTGGGGCACGACGTCGGTGTAGAAGATGGCGCAGCGCTCCATCCGCTCGGCCTTGTCTTCAGGAAGCGTGAAGTCGTCCGACATGAGGGGCGCGATACCAGATTCAAGGCCGCATGGCGCACTGTGTTTTGACGGGCGCCCGCAACGCCACGCTAGGAGGCCACGGCCGCGGCGCTGGAGAGCTGCTTCCACGCGCCGGCAAGCGACGTGCCGATGTCCCGCATCACCGCGTCATCCGACCAGTAGAAGGGGTGGACCAGGGGTGTCCACGAGAAGAGCGGGCCCGCCACGCGCACGGCGCGGTCCTCCACCGCGGCGTGATAGGCGGCGCTGAGGGGCTGGAGCGGCCAGGCGAACACGTCGTCCTCGTCGTGGAAGTTGAGCCACCGTCCGCGAAGTCCCGGATGGTGGCGTGCCAGCTCCGGCGCGGGGACCTGCACGGGCTGGTCGAGCTCCGCGTGGGGATAGCGCAGGCTCCACAGGGCCATGGGACTGCCCAGCGTGTAGAAGTGGCTGAGCGTCTCGCCGCGCTCCAGGGGCGAGCTGCCCTGGGCCGCGCGCACCGTCTCCTCGATGATGTCCCGCCCGGCCAGTCGCTGAGCCTGCAAGTCGTAGAAGTAGTTGCTGGCGATGACGCTGCCCAGGCTGTGCGCGATGACGCAGAGCGGAGCGGTGTCACCGGCCTGCTGGCGCAGGCGGCCCAGGGCCTCGGCGACCTTGCGGTGGATGCCCGTGTAGACGTCCGGGTCGGCGGGGTTCGTCTGGTAGGCGATGATGTCGCCCACGAAGTGCACCAGCATCCACCGCAGGCCGGGGTAGCGCAGGTCCATGCCGCGCAGGGACGGCCGCATCAAGCGGAGCATCATCGGCACGAGCGCGGACTCGTGACCCTGGTTCACCGTGCGCACGCTGTCATAAAGGGATTTCCAGTACGTGTCCGCATCCGCAGGGGCGTAGCGGGCGAGCAGGTCCTTCTCCGCGCCTTCCAGCACGGAGGCCCAGTTCACCGTTTCGACGGCGAGTGTGTCCGGCGCGGCCCCCGCGTGCTGCGCGAAGTGCTGACGCAGCAGGCGCACGGCGGTGTCATAGAGACCCGGGTCATCCACTTCAATGCCGTGGATGACGAGCACGGCGAGCTTCTGACGCGTCTGCATGGAGACTCCCCCCGGAATCAGTGCTGCTCGGCGGGTGTGAGCCTACACGGCCCGGAAGAGGCTCGCCTGTTCGCCTGTTCTCAGCCGGCATCCAACAGCCCCTGGGGGCCGGATAGTCTCCGCCACCCGACACACGGTTTCTTCCTCAAGAGGACTTCTGGTGAAACGACTGACCTCCTCCCTCCTCGCCGTCTTGCTGATGCCCGCCGCGCCCATGGCCGCGCAGCAGGCTCCGGCGAAGCCTCCCGCGGTCCGGCAGGACCCGCCACGGCCGGCACCCGACACGAAGGACGCCGCGCGCGACGCGGCCCGCGCCGCCGAGGTAGACGCCCCGCGTCCGCCGTCCGGTGAGGCCGCGCAGAAGGCGGAGAAGGAAGGGGGAGACACCTGGAAGGTGGACGCGCCGGGCTTCCCCGCTCGCCAGGTGAACATCGACGTCACCGAGGGCACGTGGATGAACGTGGATGTCAGCCCGCGCGGAGACGAAATCGTCTTCGACCTGCTGGGGGACATCTACGTGCTGCCCATGGGCGGCGGTGAAGCGAAGGCGCTGACGTCCGGCGTCGCGTGGGACATGCAGCCGCGCTTCAGCCCGGACGGCAAGCGCATCGTCTTCACCAGTGACCGGGGCGGCGGAGACAACATCTGGGTGGTGGACCGGGACGGCTCGAATGCGCGGGCGGTGACGGAGGAGAAGTTCCGCCTGCTCAACAGCCCCGCGTGGAGTCCGGACGGGCAGTTCATCGTGGCGCGCAAGCACTTCACCGCGCGGCGTTCGCTGGGCGCGGGCGAGGTGTGGATGTACCACCGCGCCGGCGGCGAGGGCGTGCAGCTCACCGAGCGCACCAGCGACCAGAAGGATTTGGGCGAGCCCGCCTTCTCACCCGATGGGCGCCACGTCTACTTCAGCCAGGACGTCTCGCCGGGGAAGAGCTTCGAATACAACAAGGACCCCAACGGGCAGATCTACGCCATCCAGCGGCTGGATTTGGAGACGAAGGAAATCGAGCCCTTCATCACGGGCCCCGGCGGCGCCATCCGCCCCACGCCGTCACGTGACGGTAAGCAGCTGGCCTTCGTCCGCCGGGTGCGCGCCAGGAGCGTGCTCTACGTCACCGACGTGGCGTCCGGCGCGGAGCGCCCACTGTACGACGGGCTCGACCGGGACATGCAGGAGACGTGGGCCATCCACGGCGTGTATCCGGGCATGGCGTGGACACCGGACAACAAGGCGATTGTCTTCTGGGCGGGCGGCAAGCTGCACCGCATCGACGTGGCCACGAAGAAGGTGACGCCCATTGCCTTCCGCGTGCGGGGGACGCGCACGATTTTCGAGGCCGTGCGCAGCCCGCAGGCGGTGGCCCCCGAGCGCTTCTCCACGAAGATGCTGCGCTGGGTGCAGGTGTCCCCCCAGGGGGACCGCGTGGTGTACCAGGCGCTGGGCAAGCTGTACGTGAAGCAGCTGCCGGCGGGCACGCCCCGGCGCCTGACGAAGCAGGACGACCACCTGGAGTTCTACCCGTCGTTCTCCCGGGACGGGCGTTCCATCGTCTACACGACGTGGGACGACGAGAAGCTGGGCACCATCCGCGTGGTGCCCGCCACCGGCGGCGAGGGCAAGGTGCTGACGAAGCAGCCGGGCTACTACGTGGAGCCCGCGCTCAGCCCGGACGGCAAGACGCTGGTGTACCGCGCGTCCGGGGACGGCTACCTGATGCCTGGGCTGTGGAGCCGGAACACGGGCCTGTTCGCGATGCCCGCGGGTGGCGGCACGCCGAAGCGCCTGGCGCGTGACGGTGAGCAGCCTCACTTCGGCGCGCGCTCGGACCGCGTGTACTTCCTGCACGTGGAGCACAAGGAGAAGGAGGACGTCCGCTCCCTGAAGAGCATTGGGCTGAGCGGGAGCGAGGAGCGCACGCACCTGACCAGCGCCGAGGCCACCGAGCTGCGCGTCTCCCCGGACGAGCGGTGGGTGGCGTTCCGGGAGAACTTCAACGCCTTCGTCGTTCCCTTCGCGCTGGGCGCGAAGTCGGCCACGGTGGGGCCCGGCGCGAAGGCACTGCCGCTGGCGAAGGTGAGCCGGGACGCGGGCGAGTACCTGCACTGGTCCGGCGACAGCCAGCGCCTGCACTGGGCGCTGGGGCCCGAGCTCTTCACGCGCGCGCTGAAGGAGAGCTTCGCCTTCATCGACGGCGCGCCGGAGAAGCTGCCGGAGGCGCCGGAGAAGGGCGTGGACCTCTCCTTCCCGGTGAAGGCGGACGCGCCGGAGGGCACGCTGGCCCTGGTGGGAGGCCGCGTCATCACCATGAAGGGTGACGAGGTCATCGAGCAGGGCGTGGTGGTGGTGCGGAACAACCGCATCGTCGCAGTGGGCCCGGTGGGCAAGGTGCAGGTGCCGTCCGGGGCCAAGGTGGTGGATGTGAAGGGCAAGACGTTGATGCCCGGCCTCATCGACGTGCACTGGCACGGAGCCATGGGCATGGACGGGCTGATGCCCGAGCAGAGCTGGGTGCATGCGTCGTCCCTGGCCTTCGGCGTGACGACGCTGCACGACCCGTCGAACACGTCGGAAGAGGTGTTCGCCGCCAGTGAGCTGGCCCGGGCGGGCGGCGTGGTGGCGCCGCGCATCTTCTCCACGGGCACGATCCTCTACGGCGCGTCCGGCGCGGGCTACCGCGCGCCCATTGAGACGGTGGACGACGCGCGCTCGCACCTGCGGCGGATGAAGGCGATGGGAGCCTTCAGCGTGAAGAGCTACAACCAGCCGCGCAGAGACCAGCGGCAGAAGGTGCTCCAGGCGGCGCGCGAGCTGGACATGCTGGTGGTGCCGGAGGGCGGCTCACTGCTCCAGCACAACCTGACGATGGTGGTGGACGGGCACACGGGCGTGGAGCACGCGATTCCGGTGGCGCGCATCTACGCGGACGTGAAGCAGCTGTGGGGCAAGAGCGGCACCGGCTACACGCCGACGCTGGGCGTGGCCTACGGCGGCGTCTGGGGTGAGAACTACTGGTACCAGAAGACGAACGTGTGGGAGGACGAGCGCCTGTTGTCCTTCGCCCCGCGCCGGGTGGTGGATTCGCGCAGCCGCCGGCCGTCCATGCACGTGCCGGATGACGAGTTCAACCACTTCGCCGCCGCCACCGTGGCGCGCGAGCTGAGTGACGCGGGCGTGAGCGTGCAGTTGGGCGCGCACGGCCAGCGTGAAGGCCTGGCGGCGCACTGGGAGGTCTGGATGTTCGGCCATGGCGGGATGAAGCCGCTCCAGGCGCTGCGCTCGGCGACGCTGAGCGGGGCGCGCTACCTGGGCCTGGACGGAGAGATTGGCTCTTTGGAAGTGGGCAAGCTGGCGGACCTTATCGTGCTGGATGGCAATCCCTTGCAGGACCTCAAGCACAGCCGCTCGGTGCGCTACACCATGGTGAACGGGCGCCTGTACGACGCGGCCACGCTCAACGAGGTGGGGACGCGCCAGCGCCCGCGCGCGAAGTTCTTCTTCGAGAAGGACGGGAACGAAGGCTGGAGCCCGAAGGCCACGGAGCACACGCACACGCACGCGTGCGACTGAGCCCCCAGGCACCCCCATCCGAGGCGGGCTGGCGCTAGAGTCCGCGCCATGCCCGTCTCTGTCGTCGAAGGGGATTTGCTGGACCAGCCGGTGGAGGCCATCGTCAATGCCTGGAACCGGAACATCATCCCCTGGTGGCTGCTGCTGCCGCAGGGGGTGTCCGGCGCCATCAAGCGGAGGGGCGGGGCCGGGCCCTTCCGCGAGGTGGCGAAGGCAGGCCCCATGCCCCTGGGCTCGGCGGTGGTGACCTCCGCCGGGCGGTTGCCATTCAAAGCCATCATCCACGTGGCGGGCATCGACATGCTCTGGCGCGCCTCCGAGCGCTCCATCCAGGACTCGGTCCGCAATGCCCTGGCGAAGGCCCGCGAGCAGGGTTTGCGCTCCGTCGCCTTCCCCGTCATTGGCGCGGGCTCCGGCAGCTTTGATGAAGCGCGCGCGCTGGAACTGATGCGCCAGGTCCTGGATGTGGAAGCTGGCGCCCTCGACGTGAGCGTCGTGCGCTTCCGGCCATCGCCCGTCAGGTGAATGCAGGGACCAGGAACAGTGGATTCATCGCCGAGTCTCCTTTGTGCCAGAAGTGCCGCGTCGTTTTGGGCCAACCCTCCACGGGGCGAAAGCCAATAGGCACCGCCGCGAAAGCATTCGTCAGGGACTGGAGCGGCCCGTTGTTCGATGTCAGACCCTGCGACTAATTCTCGCTTGGCCTTGAATCAATCGAGGCAAGCCGAATGGCCGGATTGGCAACTGGACGGGACCTCATGGCGAATCGACGTTCTGGAGTTGCATTTGCAGGTGGGTGGCGCTGGAGTGTGGCATTGCTGACCGCGGTGGTGGGCTGTGGTGCGCCGGAGAAGCCGGTGGACCCCCCGCCTCCTGCCACTGAGCAGGAGACGTTGCGCGCCGCGGAGGAGCAGGCGGCGCTGTTGTCGCCGCCCGCCGGGTGTACCGAAATCACGATGGGCGAGCTGACGAACGGCATCGAGCGGACGCCGGTGCAGTATGGCCCGCAGCCGACCTACGTCGGCTCGTTCTCCGACCAGGGCGACCCGGCGGTAGCAGATGTCGCCCGTATCCGGTTGGACGTGAAGACGGCGCCGGGCGTCTATGACCTGGCGACTGGAGGTGCCAACCTCTTCACGTGTGAACAGTGTGTCTGGGGTGTCCAGGACGCCGGCACCTCCACGGCGAAGACCTTCGTGGCGGAGTCGGGCACGCTGCTGCTCGCGCTCAAGGTGACACCGCAGCAGACGATTGGCGCGCTGGCCAACGTGACGCTGCGCCAGTCCGTGGCCGCGCCGCCGCTGTACGCGCCCTACACCGGCACCGAGCCGGTGGCGGGCGGCGAGTGCCGGTGGATTCGCTTCGCGACGTGGAACACCGCCCGCAACGGCGGGTGTGACCCTCGCGAGGGCTCGCTGACGGCGAACCTCCCCGGCCACACCTGCGTGGCCACCAACCGCGCCGCGGATGACGGCACGCTGGAGCGGTCGCTCGGCACCAAGACGCACGGCGAGGCGTGCACGTACACGGCGCCCACCAGCGAGTACGAACTGGCGGCCACGGACTGCGCGGAGGGCTACGCCTGTACGACGGCCTGGGGTTCGTCGAGCACGTGCATGGCCACGTGTGACTTCATGGCCGCCGACCCGGGTTGCCCCACGGGCACCGTGTGCGGCGTCCAGGGGCTGTGCCAGGAGCAGGCCGTGCAGGTGGCCAGTGGCTTCGACTTCGACCCGGCCCTCATCGGCGAGGAGTGCACCCTGGGCTACGCGGAGTTCTGCGGCGCCGAGGGCGCGCGCGGCGTGTGTCTCGACCTGAACGGCACGGGCCGCGGCACCTGCTTCCCCTACGCCCGTGCTCGCTCCGACTGCGGCCCTGGTGAGGAGCTGGGCTACGTGTCCTACCCGCTCGCGGGTGGCGGCTACGACCGCACCTACGGCTTCTGCTACCCGGACGGCCTCTGAGCTGGCGGCGCCCCGCTTCCGCGCGACGTTGGCGGAAGCGGGGTGTCGTTCCTACTCCTTCGACTCACCCCCGAGGATGCGCGGCGCCGACGCGCGGTGGAAGCCCTCGTAGGGCTTGGAGGCGGTGGTCTCCTCCAGCGGGAAAATCTTGGTGTTGCACGACGCGCCACCATCAATCTTGATGACGTCGCCGGTGATGAAGGCCGCGGCGTCGGTGAGCAGGAAGACGATGGCGGCGCTCACCTCGGACTCGGTGGCGAGCCGCTGGAGCGGTACCTCCTTCTTGAGGAGGGGAATCATCGCCCGCACGCCCTCGTCCTTGTAGCTGTCCATGCCGCTGGAGGCCACCCAGCCGGGCGCCACGGCATTCACGCGCACGCCAGACGCGGCCCACTCCACGGCGGCCGTCTGCGTCAGGTTGAGCATGCCCATGCGCGCCGCGCCGGAGTGCCCCATGCCCGGCATGCCGCCCCACGAGTCCGCGAGCATGTTGACGATGGAGCCCCCGTGGCTGCTCATGGATTGGAGATAGACTTCCCGCGCCATCAGGAAGCCGCCGGTGAGGTTGGTGGACACCACCGCGTCAAAGCCCTTCTTGGAGATGGCCGACAGCGGCGAGGGGAACTGCCCGCCCGCGTTGTTGACCAGGCCGTGGATGGGGCCATGCGCGGCGATGATGCGCGCCACGGTGGCCTTCACGCCCTCCTCGTCGCGGATGTCGAGCACCTCGAAGGACACCTTGCCGCCGTCCTCCTGGATTTCCCGGGCGACGGCCTCCAGCTTGTCGGGCTTGCGGCCCACCAGGATGACGTTGGCGCCCAGTGAGGCCAGCTCGTGCGCGGTGCAGCGGCCAATGCCACTGCCGCCGCCGGTGACGACGATGGTGCGGTTGCTGAAACAGCCCGGTGCGAAGAGAGAGCGGTAGCCCATGGTCAGCTCCTGATGTGGAGGTCGTTCATGAAACCCGTGGTCCTCAGCCTCTGCGGGTGCGCCGGGCGCTCAGGGCCTCGTCCAGGGTGAGCGCCCAGCGGTGGAGGACCTTCTTCCTGCGCGCGCTGTCGTCTCTCAGCAGATTGGCCAGCGCGAGTCCCCGGATGAGGTCGAGCGTGCCCTGAATCAGCTCGCGCACCTCCGCGACGCTGTCATCCACGCCGAGCAGCTGTACCGTCAGCCGGTGGAACTCCCGCCCCACGCGGGCCTCCAGCGGGGCCAACTGCGCGCGCAGCTCCGCGTCCGCCACGGCGGCCACCCAGAGCTGCACCGCGGCGGTGAAGACAGGGCTGAGGTAGATGCCGGCCAGCATGTGGAGGATGGCCTCCGTGCGGCGAGCGTCGGCCGGCAACTGGGCGGCCTTGCGGAGCACGGCCTCCACCTGCTGGTGCCCCACATACTCCACGGCGGCGGCCACCAGGTCGGCGCGGGTGGGGAAGTGGTGCTGACAGGCGCCCCGGGACACACCCGCTCGCTCGGCAATCACAGTCATGGTCGCGCCCGCCCACCCCAGCTCGGAGAGCGCGCCAATGGCCGCCTCCATCAGACGCTGGCGCGTGACGCGGCTGCGCTCCTGCTCCTGCCTGCCGGGCGTACTGGATGCCTCACTCACCCGGCCAGGATGCGAGTCAGGCGTTAAAAAAGCAAGCACGCTTGCTTTTTTAGGCCCACCTGCCCAGACTCACGCGTCTTTCGTTGCTGCCGAGTGGAGAGCTCATGCCTGCGTCCCCCCTGCGTGTCGGCAATGCCTCGGGCTTCTATGGAGACCGCTTCTCGGCGGTCCGGGAGATGCTCGAAGGCGGCCAGCTCGACGTCCTGACTGGCGACTACCTGGCCGAGCTGACGATGCTGATATTGGGCCGGGACCGGATGAAGGACCCGTCCACCGGCTATGCCAAGACGTTCCTGAAGCAGATGGAGCAGTGCCTGGCGTTGGTGGTGGAGAAGAAGGTCAAGGTCGTCACCAACGCGGGAGGGTTGAACCCCGCGGGGCTGGCCGCCGCCCTGCGCGAGGTCGCCGCGAAGCTGGGCGTGAAGGTGCGCGTGGCGCACGTGGAGGGAGATGACCTCTCCGCGCAGGCGGACGCGCTGGGCCTGGGCTCGCCGCTCACCGCGAACGCGTACCTGGGCGGGTGGGGCATCGCCGCGTGCCTGCGCGCGGGGGCGGACATCGTCGTCACGGGACGGGTGACGGATGCCTCGCTGGTGGTGGGCCCGGCGGCGGCGCACTTCGGCTGGAAGGTGGATGACTGGGACCGGTTGGCGGGGGCCATGGTCGCCGGCCACGTCCTGGAGTGCGGCACGCAGGCCACGGGCGGCAACTTCTCCTTCTTCACGGAGCTGGACGCGCGGCGCCCCGGCTTCCCGCTGGCGGAGCTGTACGAGGACGGCAGCAGCGTCATCACCAAGCACGCGGGCACGGGCGGCGCGGTGACGGTGGACACGGTGCTGGCGCAGCTCGTCTATGAAATCACCGGGGCGCGGTACGCGGGCCCGGACGCCACGGCGCGCTTCGACACCATTGCCCTGGCGTCACACGGCAAGGACCGCGTCCGCGTCTCCGGGGTGCGCGGCGAGCCGCCACCGCCCACGATGAAGGTGTGCCTCAACAACCTGGGGGGGTACCGGAACGAGGCGACGTTCATCCTGGTGGGGTTGGACATCGAGGAGAAGGCGAGACTGGTGCGCGAGCAACTGGAGGCGGCGCTGACGCGCAAGCCGAAGGAACTCCAGTGGATGCTGACGCGGACGGACCGCGAGGACGCGGCCACCGAGGAGCAGGCCGCCGCCTTCCTTCGCGTGGTGGTGAAGGACGCCGACGCGAAGGTGGTGGGCCGGGCCTTCAGCGGCGCGGCGGTGGAGCTGGCGCTGGGCAGCTATCCCGGCTTCACGATGACGGCGCCTCCCTCCGACGGCGCGCCGTATGGCGTCTACACGCCCGCCTATGTCGAAGCGGGGCGTGTGGAGCATGTCGCCGTCCTCGAGAATGGAGCGCGCACCGCCATCACGCCTCCCGGGGAGACGCGCTCGCTGGAGCCCGTGGCGCCACCTCCGCTGCCGCCGCCAGTGCCGGGCGGTCCCACGCGCCGGGTTCCGCTGGGACGCATCGTCGCCGCGCGCAGTGGTGACAAGGGCGGCACGGCCAACATCGGCGTCTGGGCGCGCACGGACGCGGCCTGGCGGTGGCTGGCGCATGCACTCACGGAAGAGAAGCTGCGCGAACTGCTCCCGGAGGCCGCGCCGCTGCGCATCGAGCGGCACGTCTTCCCCAACCTGCGGGGGCTGAACTTCGTCGTGGATGGCTTACTGGGGGAGGGCGTCTCCTCGTCCACCCGCTTCGACCCGCAGGGCAAGGCGCTGGGCGAGTGGCTGCGCTCGCGGCACATGGACATTCCCGAGGCGCTGCTGCGCGAAGGACAGGAGTAGACCGATGCCACGCCTCACCTCGCGAATCGACCCGGGCTCCGAATCCTTCAAGGCGAACCACGCGGACATGCTGGCCCGCGTTTCGGAGCTGCGCGCCATCGAGGCGAAGGTCCGCAACACGGAGAACCAGGCGAAGGAGAAGTTCCACAAGCGCGGGCAGCTCCTGCCTCGGGAGCGGCTGATGCTGCTGCTCGACCGGGGCTCGCCCTTCCTGGAGCTGTCCACGCTGTGTGGCTATGGCTACCACGACGACAGTGACGGCTCGCTGGCGGGCGGCAACAGCATCATCGGCATCGGCTACGTGTCCGGGGTGCGGTGCATCGTCTTCGTGAACAACTCCGCCATCAAGGGTGGCACCGCGTCGCCATGGGGCGTGCAGAAGGCGCTGCGCGCGCAGGCATTGGCGCTGGAGAACAAGCTGCCCATGGTGTCGCTGGTGGAGAGCGGCGGCGCCAACCTGATGTACCAGCAGGAAATCTTCATCCCGGGTGGGGAGACCTTCTACAACCAGGCGCGGCTGTCGGCGGCGGGCATCCCCCAGGTGACGGTGGTGCACGGCTCCAGCACGGCGGGCGGCGCGTACCTGCCGGGCCTGTCCGACTACGTGGTGATGGTGAAGAAGAAGGCGAAGGTGTTCCTCGCGGGCCCACCGCTGCTCAAGGCGGCCACGGGGGAAGTCGCCACGGATGAGGAGCTGGGCGGCGCCCAGATGCACGCCACGGTGGCGGGCACCGCGGACTACCTGGCCGAGGACGACGCGGACGCCATCCGCATGGCCCGCGAAATCGTGGCGAAGCTCGGGTGGAACGCGCAGCTTCCGCCCACCGAGCGCCCCGCCTATGCCGAGCCCGTGTACTCGCCCGACGAGCTCTGCGGCGCCGTGCCCGTGGACTACCGCAAACCCTACGATTGCCGCGAGGTCATCGCGCGCATCGTGGACGGCTCGGAGTTCACCGGCTTCAAGGACGCGTACGACGCGCACACCGTCTGCGGCTGGGCGAACCTGTACGGCCACCCGCTGGGCATCATCGGAAACAACGGGCCGATTTCGCCCCAGGGCGCGACGAAGGCGGCGCAGTTCATCCAGCTGTGCTGCCAGAAGGACACACCCATCCTGTACCTGCAGAACACCACGGGCTACCTCGTGGGCACGCAGCCGGAGCAGGGGGGCATCGTGAAGCACGGCGCGAAGATGATTCAGGCCGTGGCCAACGCGACGGTGCCGCAGCTCACGGTGCTGATTGGCGGTGCGTTCGGCGCGGGCAACTACGGCATGTGCGGCCGTCCGTTCCATCCGCGCTTCATCTTCGGGTGGCCCAACTCGCGCACCGCGGTGATGGGCGGCGAGCAGGCGGCGAAGGTGATGTCCATCGTCTTCGGAGAGAAGCTGGCCCGGCAGGGGCAGGTGGTGGACGAGGAGCAGCTCAAGGCGTTCTGCCAGCCCATCATCGACCAGTTCGACAAGGAGTCGCATCCGTTCAACTGCAGCGCGCGGATGTTCGACGACGGGCTCATCGACCCGCGGGACACGCGGCGGGTGCTCGGGTTCGCGCTGTCGGTGTGCCGTGAGGCGAAGCGGCGGCAGGTCCATCCCAACACGTTCGGCGTCGCGCGGCTGTGAGAGGAGCGGACACGATGGAGCGCTTCAAGAAGGTCCTCATCGCGAACCGCGGCGAGATTGCCGTCCGGGTGATTCGCACCTGTCAGCGGCTGGGTTACCGCACCGTGGCGGTGTTCTCCGAGGCGGACCGCGGCGCGCCGCACGTGCTGGCGGCGGACGAGGCGGTGGCCATTGGCCCGTCTCCGGCGAAGGAGTCCTACCTCGTCATCGGGAAGATTCTGGAAGCGGCGAAGGCGTCCGGCGCGGAGGCCATCCACCCGGGCTACGGTTTCTTGTCGGAGAACGCGGACTTCGCGCGCGCTTGCCGCGACGCGGGCCTGGTGTTCATCGGCCCGGAGGCCGAGGCCATCACCCTGATGGGCAACAAGCGCCAGGCGAAGCTGCGCATGATTGCGGCGGGCGTGCCCTGCATTCCTGGCTACGAGGCGTCCGACCTGGATGATGAGGCGCTGGCGGTGGAGGGCGAGCGCATCGGCTTCCCGCTGATGGTCAAGGCGGCGGCGGGTGGCGGCGGGCGCGGCATGCGGCTGGTGCACGAGGCGTCGCAGCTTCGCGCGGCCCTGCGCGCGGCGCGCTCGGAGGCGACGAATGCCTTCGGGAGCGGCGAGCTCATCCTGGAGAAGGCCGTCATCGACGCGCGGCACGTGGAGGTCCAGGTCTTCGCGGACACACACGGCAACGTGGTGCACCTGGGCGAGCGGGACTGCTCGGTGCAGCGCCGGCACCAGAAAATCGTGGAGGAGAGTCCGTCACCGGCGGTGAGCCCGGCGCTGCGCGCGCGCATGGGCGAGGTGGCGGTGGCGGCGGCTCGCGCGATTGGCTACCGGGGAGCGGGGACCATCGAGTTCCTCCTCGCGCCGAGCGGTGACTTCTACTTCATGGAGATGAACACGCGCCTCCAGGTAGAGCACCCGGTGACGGAGCTGATTACCGGGTTGGACTTGGTGGAGTGGCAGCTCCGCGTGGCGGCGGGGGAGACGCTGCCCCGGACGCAGGAGGCGATTTCCGCGTCGGGGCATGCCATCGAGGTTCGCCTCTGCGCGGAGGACCCGGCGAAGGGCTACGCGCCCCAGGCCGGGCGGCTGCTGACGTGGAGGCTGCCGGTGCGTGAGGGCGTGCGCATCGACCACGGCGTGCGGGAGGGGCAGGAGATTCCGCCCTTCTATGACTCCATGCAGGCGAAGGTGATTGCGCACGGCCCGGACCGGGAGACGGCGCGCCGGCGGTTGGTGGAGGCGCTGCGCGAGCTGACGGTGTTCGGCGTCACCACCAACAAGAACCTGTTGTTGTACGTGCTGGAGCACGCGGCGTTCCGTTCAGGGGAGTACGACACGGCGTTCATCGCGAAGCACGCGGCGGCGTCGGAGGTGGAAGGGCTGTATCAGGCAAGCGCGAAGACGCGGGCGCTGGCGGCGGCGCTGCTCTTCCACGACGAAGGCCTGAAGCTGGCGGACACGGCGGGACTGGATGTGTCCCTGCTGAACTGGAACACGTCCCACCGCCACCCTGTTCGGATGAAGCTCCTGAGCCGTGGCGCGGAAGCGTCCGTCACCGTCCAGCCCGTGTCCGCGGAAGGGTACGAGGTGGACGTGGGGGATGCGTCGTTCGACGTGTCCGTGTTGGGGCTGTCCGCGGGCGTGCTCGACTTCTCCTGCGCCGGGACGCGGGGCCGCGCACGCTACCTGCGGGAGGGGGACACGCTGTGGCTGGACCTGGGCTCGGGCGCGCACGCCGTGACGGACGTCACGTTCCGTCCGCCGTCGAAGTCGGACGGCGTGGGCAGCGGACGGCTGGCGGCGCCCATGGACGGGCGCATCCTGCGCGTGGACACGCAGGTGGGCGCGGCGGTGAAGCCCGGGGACGTCCTGGTGGTGCTGGAGGCCATGAAGATGGAGTTCCAGGTGGTGGCGGACGTCACGGGCACCGTCGCGGAGCTCAACGTGTCCGTGGGCAGCCAGGTGAAGGCGAAGCAGCTCCTGGTGTCACTGGCGGCGGAGAAGGCTTCCTGAGCGATTCGGCCTGGCTCGAGCGGCGGAGCGTCAGGCCTCCGCCGCTTCAGGCGCGCCGCCCTTCGGCCCTCGCTTGAGCACCAACAGGGCTACGACACACAGCGCGGCGCCGGAGGCGCACACCCCGCTCCATCCCCAGTGCGTCCAGGCGAAGGTCCCCAGCCACGAGCCCGCGGCGCCGCCCGCGAAGTACGTCACCATGTAGAGCGTGTTCAGCCGGCTGCGGGCCTCCGGACGCAGCGAGTACACCCGCGTCTGATTGGAAATCTGGTTCGCCTGGACGCCCAAATCGAGCAGCACCACGCCCAGCGCGATGCCCCACAGCCAGCGTCCCAGGGGCCACATCACGACGAACGACAGCAGCAACACGACGATGGCCGCTCCGTTGATGCGCCGGTCCCCGCGCTTGTCGGCATGGCGGCCCACCAGCGGAGCCACGGCGGCGCCCGCCACGCCCACGACGCCGAACAGCCCCGCCACCTGCGCGTCATACTTCTGCGGCAGGCTCTGGAGGTACAGCGCCAGCGTGGACCAGAACACGCTGAACGCGCCGAAGCTGAGTGCGCCCAGCACCGCATGTAGCCGCAGCACGGGCTCGGTGCGAGCCAGGTGGATGAGCGAGCGCAGCAGTTGCGGATATGGCATGGAGGCCATGGGCGGCTGGGACGGCAGCGTGAAGCGCAGCACGCCGGCCAGCGCGAGCATCAGCCCCGCCGCAATCCAGAACATGGTGCGCCATCCCAGGTGCGTCCCGATGAAGCCCGCCGCCGTCCGGGACAGGAGGATGCCCATCAGCACACCGCTCATGACGGTGCCCACCACGCGGCCCCGCTGCGCGGCGGGCGCCAGGTGCGCCGCGAAGGGGACGAGGAGCTGGGGAATGATGGTGGTGACGCCCACGACGAAGCTCGCGGCCACCATCCAGTGCAGCGTCGGCGCGAGAGCCACGCCCACGAGCGCCAGCGCCACCAGCGTGTTCATGGTGACGATGACCCGCCGCCGCTCCAGGCTGTCGCCCAGCGGGACGATGAAGAGCATCCCCACCGCGTAGCCCACCTGCGTCAGCATGGGCACCAGCCCCAGCGCGCTCCCTGAGGCCCCCAGGGCCTCGCCGATGTCTCCCAGCAGCGGCTGGTTGTAATAGAGGTTCGCGACGGTGGCGCCCGAGGCGGCGGCCATCAGCCACACGAGCCCGGTGGACAGCGTGGTGTGGGGAGCTTCCGGAGGGGAATGCATCGTCATGGAGGCGGACGGACTCTCGCGCCGCGCCCTGCCGGGGTCCAGACCTGTGTAGGCTCCCGGGAATGACAGGTCCGGATTCCGCACGGGGCGGCTTGCCCGTCATCGACATGGCGTCTCTGTTCGATGCATCCCGCGTCACCGAGCGTGCGCGCGTCGCGCGTGAAATCGAGCAGGCCTGTCGCGACAGCGGCTTCTTCTACGTGACGGGCCACGGCGTGTCGGGCGAGGTGCTCGCGCGGCTGGAGCGGGAGAGCCACCGCTTCTTCGCGCTGCCCCGGGCGGCGAAGGAGGCCATCACCATGTCGATGGGCGGTGTCGCGTGGCGCGGCTGGTTTCCACTCGGGGGGGAGCTGACCTCGGGGCGTCCGGACCGGAAGGAGGGGTTGTATCTGGGCACGGAGCTCGGAAGCGAGCACCCGCGCGTCAAGGCCGGCTGGCCGTTGCACGGCGCCAACCTGTGGCCCGCGGAGGTGCCGGAGCTGCGCGCGGCGGTGCTCGACTACATGGCGGCCTGCACGCGCGCCGCGCATGCGCTGATGGAGGGCATGGCGCTGAGCCTGGGCCTGGACGGGGACTACTTCCGGCGGCACTACACGGCGGACCCGACGGTGCTCTTCCGCATCTTCCATTACCCCGCAGAGCCCCAGCACGAGGAGGAGCGCTGGGGCGTGGGCGAGCACACCGACTACGGGCTGCTCACGCTGCTGGCCCAGGACGACCACGGCGGGTTGCAGGTGAAGACGCCGCGCGGCTGGGTGGAGGCACCGCCGCTGCCCGGGACGCTGGTGTGCAACATCGGCGACATGCTCGACCGGATGACAGGCGGCTGGTACCGCTCCACGCCGCACCGGGTGAAGAACGTGAGCGGCAAGGACAGGCTGTCCTTCCCACTCTTCTTCGACCCGGACTTCGCCGCCGAGGTCCACCCCCTGCCACGCGGCGCGGGCGCTGACGTAGATGAGGACCGCGCCCGCCGCTGGGACGGCGCCAGCGTCCACGCCTTCCAGGGGACGTACGGCGACTACCTGCTGGGCAAGGTGTCCAAGGTGTTTCCGGAGCTGGTGCGGCGGGTGTGGGAGCGCGCGCCCACGGCACCGCTGGAGGAGACACCCCGAGGACCCTTACCGCGTTGACGGAGCCCGGGGCGCATGATTGAGAGCGCTGTGCCGGATGACGCGCTTCGGCGCGCCCAAACCGCTCACCGACCAGGAGACATCACGATGATGACCGTCAGTGCGTTCAAGTGGGTTCCGCCGTTCGCACAGGGCCTGGTGCGGGACCTCCGGGTGCGGTGGGCGCTCGAGGAGGCGGGGTTGCCGTATCAGGTGAAGCTCATCGACAACAAAGTCCAGGCCTCGCCCGACTACCGCAAGCTCCAGCCCTTCGGCCAGGTGCCGGTGCTGGAGGAGGACGGCCTCGTCCTCTTTGAATCAGGCGCCATCGTGCTCCACATCGCCAACAAGTGTGAGGCGCTGCTGCCGGCGGACGCGGCGGGCAGGGCTCGCGCGGTGACGTGGCTCTTCGCGGCGCTCAACTCCATCGAAATCGTGATTCAGCCGCTCGCCGAAGTGGACCTGTTCTTCGCCCAGGAGGAGTGGGCGAAGCTGCGCAGGCCGGGCGTGGTGGAGTCGCTGAAGGCGCGCCTGGGAGAACTCGCGGCGCATCTGGGTGAGCGCGAGTACCTGGAAGACTGCTTCACGGCGGGCGACCTGATGATGGTGACGGTGCTCCGCATCCTCCGGCACACGGACGTGCTCGATGGCTTTCCCACGCTGAAGGCGTACAAGGAACGCTGTGAGGCCCGGCCCGCGTTCCAGCGTGCCCTGGCGGCCCAGATGGCGCCGTTCCAGCAGCCTCGCGCTTGAGCGTCTGGAGGGCCGCCGGGCGTAGGCACCTGAAATGAGGGCCTTTTCAGGCCCTCGAATCCATCATCTGCAGGCTCGCGACCGACGGTCCGTGGTTCGCGGACCTGCTCGAGGACCAGGGAATCAGGCCCGCAGGCTCGAGGAGCTCACCCGGGAGTAGGCGCTCCTCACCGTCAGTGTGTCTGTCTCCGGCTAATACCTCGGCCAAGAATTCATTTGTCAGGGCCTCCCATGAGGGAGCCGTCCGTGACCGGCTTGTGTCTCGAGATGCCCCATTCGTCATGTCATCTGCTCGGGCGCAGGTGACGTTTCATTCCCTGGCTGCTGGCGGACCAGGGCGCGGTGCTGCGTGAAAAGTATGTTTTTACGTGTTCTTCGACGTTTTCCTCGCCAGACGACAATGTCTATCCAACGGTCGAAGCGCCTTCTCCTTGCATGGACGCTGCTCCCGCTGCTCGCCTGTGACGGCAAGCAGGAAGAAGCAGCCTTCGCACCGCCGGTCCAGAAGGTGTCCACGCTGAAGGTGCAAGGGGAGGCCGTTGTCCTTCACGACGAATTCCCCGCGCGTGTCTCCGCGTTCCGGGTCGCGGAAGTCCGCCCGCAGGTGGGCGGGCTCGTGCGCAGCCGGCGCTTCTCCGAAGGAGACACGGTCCAGAAGGGGCAGCCGCTCTACCAACTGGAAGCGGCGGTGTTCCGCGCGAATGTGGAAGGCGCGGCGGCGGCCCATGCGGCCAGTGAGGCTGGGCGACTCCAGGCGGAGCTGCATGCGGGGCGCATCCAGTCCCTCTTCGAGAAAGGCGCGAGCACCCAGCAGGCGCACGATGACGCCCGGGCCGCGCTCGCCATCGCGAACGCGGAGGTGGCGCGCGCCCGCGCGGCGCTGGACAGGGCCCGTGTCGACCTGGACTACGCCACGATTACCGCCCCCATCGCGGGGCACATCGGCATCTCCCAGGTCAATGAAGGCGCGCTCGTCGGCCCCGCGGATGCCACGCCGTTGAGCGTCATCCAGCAGATTGACCGCGTCTTCGTCGACATCAAGTCACCCGTGGAGCGCGCGGCGAGCTTGCAGTCACTCCAGCGCGGTGACGGGGAAGCGGGGGCGGAGGTCATCGTGCTCTCCTCGTCCGGGACGCCCTATCCGGAGCGAGGCCGCGTTCAGTTCTCGGACATCTCGGTCGACCCCGGGTCCGGCGAGCTCACGGTGCGCGCCCTGGTCCCCAACGCGCAGCGCAAGCTCCTGCCGGGCATGTTCGTGAAGGCGCGCGTCGTGCTCGGAGAGGTGGCCGGTGCGCTCCTCGTTCCCCAGCAGGCCGTGCTTCACGACGCGCAGGGCCAGGCGCAGGTCTTCATCGTCCGAGAGGACAACACCGCGGAGGCGCGCAACGTCCGCGCCGAACGCATCGTCAGCGGACGCTACCTGGTGGAGGAGGGACTCTCCGCCGGAGCGCGTGTCGTGGTCGAGGGGCAGGACCGTCTTGCGCCAGGCCAGCAGGTCACCCCCGTCGAGTGGCAGCACGCCCCGGCCTCGCGCTGAACCTGGAGTGAGCCGTGCCAAGATTCTTCATTGAACGCCCGGTCTTCGCCTGGGTGATTGCCATCTTCATCGTGCTCGCCGGAGCCATCTCGATTCCCCGGCTCCCCATCGAGCGCTACCCGTCCATCGCGCCGCCGAGCGTGACGATTACCGCCACCTATCCCGGCGCCACGCCGGCCGCGATGAACGACAGCGTCGTGTCGTTGATTGAGCGCGGCCTGTCCGGCGTGAAGAACATCCTGTACTTCGAGTCGTCGAGCGACACGTCGGGCATCGCGCAAATCGTGGTGACGTTCGCGCCCGGAACGGACCCGGACCTGGCGCAGGTCGACATCCAGAACCGTTTGAAGACTGTCGAATCGCGGCTGCCGCAGATGGTCCGGCAGCTCGGGCTCCAGGTGGAGACGACCACCACCAACTTCCTGCTCTTCTCCACGCTCGTGTCGAGCGACGGCCGCTACGACGAGGCCGAGCTGGGGGACTTCCTGAGCCGCAACGTGGTCGAGGACCTGCGCCGCGTGCCCGGCGTGGGGCGCGTCCAGCTCTTCACGCCGGCCCGCGCGCTGCGCGTCTGGTTGGACCCGGCGCGGCTCATCTCGCACGGAATCTCCGTGGATGAGGTCGCGGCGGCGATTCGCGCACAGAACGCGGAGGCCTCTCCCGGACGGCTGGGGGACATGCCCGCGGTTCCAGGCCAGCGCGTCACCACCCCGCTGATGCTCCAGGGGCAGCTCCTGGACGTCGCGGACTTCGAGCGCGTCATCATCCGGGCCCATCCGGATGGTTCGAACGTGCTGCTCAAGGAGCTCGCCAAGGTGGAGCTGGGGCCCCAGAGCTACGCTTCGTCCACCCGGCAGAATGGGAAGAACGCCGCCACGTTCGGCGTGCAGTTGGCCCCGGGGGCGAACGCGCTCGATACCTCCGAGCGCATCCGCGAGCGGATGGCGGACCTCTCCCGGGCCTTCCCCGCGGGCGTCGAGTACACGATTCCGTACGACGCGGCGCCGTTCGTGCGCGTCTCCATCCAGAAGGTCGTCCAGACCTTCTTCGAGGCGATGCTGCTCGTCTTCGCGGTGATGTATCTCTTCCTGCAGAGCGTGCGCTACACGCTGATTCCCGCCATCGTTGCGCCCATCGCGCTGCTGGGAACCTTCGCGGTGATGCTGGCGTCGGGGTTCTCCATCAACGTCCTGACGATGTTCGGCATGGTGCTGGCGATTGGTATCATCGTCGATGACGCCATCGTCGTGGTCGAGAACGTCGAGCGCCTCATGGCGGAGGAGGGGCTTTCTCCCCTCGAGGCCACGAAGAAGGCGATGAAGGAAATCACGGGCGCCGTCATCGGCATCACCCTGGTGCTGACGTCCGTGTTCATCCCCATGGCGTTCGCCACGGGCTCCGTCGGCACCATCTACCGCCAGTTCAGCCTGGCGATGGCCGTGTCGATTCTCTTCTCCGCGTTCCTCGCGCTCACGCTCACCCCGGCGCTCTGCGCGACGCTGCTGCGCCCCGTGGAGCCCGGCCACGCGGGGAAGCGCCGCGGCTTCTTCGGCGGGTTCAACCGGCTCCTGGAGCGGGTGACGGGGCGCTATGCGAACTGGACCCGGGCCATTGTCGGACGCCTGGGCCGGGCATTCTTCGCGTACGCCGTGGTGGTTGCCATGGTGGCCCTGGCCTTCTGGCGGCTGCCGGGCGCCTTCTTCCCGGAGGAGGACCAGGGGTTCCTCAACGTCTCGGTGCAGCTCCCGTCGGACGCCACGGCCGAGCGGACGAACAGCGTGCTCGGGGAGCTGGAGGCCTTCTTGAGCGAGCGCGAGGGCATCCAGGACGTGCTGACCATCCAGGGCTTCGGCTTCTTCGGCTCGGGGGCGAACGCCGGCCTCATGTTCGTGATGATGCGCGACTGGGACGAGCGCCAGGGGGAGACGGCGGCGGGTGAGGTCGCCGCCGCCAACGCGCGCTTCGCCTCTCCGCGGGAGGGCATGGTCATCAACGTGCTGCCGCCCGCGGTGGACGGGCTCGGCAACAGCGCGGGCTTCGCCATGCGGCTGGAGGACCGTGCCGGACACGGCCCGCAGGCGCTCAACGACGCCATGAACCACGTCCTCCAGCGCGCCTCGGACAGTCCCGTTGTCGCCTTCCCCTATCAGGAGGGGTTGCCGGACGGCTCGACGGTGCGAATCCAGGTGGACCGCGAGCGCGCGGCGGCGCTCGGTGTGTCGTTCGCGGAAATCAACTCGGTCATCTCCACCGCGCTGGGGTCGACGTACGTCAACGACTTCCCCAACAAGGGCTACATGCAGCAAATCATCCTGCAGGCGCGCGCGGAGTCCCGGATGCAGGTGGAGGACGTGCTCAAGCTCCCCGTGCGCAACGCGCGCGGGCAGATGGTGCCGCTGTCCTCGGTGGCCGAGCCCGTCTGGGAGCGGGGGCCCATGCAACTGGTCCGCTACAACGGCTACCCCGCCGTGCGCATCGCCGGGGCGGCGGCGCCGGGCTTCAGCAGCGGTGACGCCATGGCGGAGATGGAGCGCATCGCGGGCGAGCTCCCAGCCGGCTTCGCGGTGGAGTGGACGGGGCTCTCCTACCAGGAGCGGCTCTCCGGCTCGGAGGCGCCCATCCTCCTGGCGCTGTCGATGCTCGTCGTCTTCCTGGTGCTGGCGGCGCTCTACGAGAGCTGGTCGATTCCGCTGTCGGTCATGCTCGTCGTGCCGCTGGGACTCATCGGCGCGCTGGCCGCGGTGATGTCACGCGGACTGATGAACGACATCTTCTTCAAGGTGGGCCTCATCACCATCATCGGCCTGTCCGCGAAGAACGCGATTCTCATCGTCGAGTTCGCCAAGCAGCTCGAGGAGCAGGGGCGCTCACCGCTCCAGGCCGCGGTGGAGGCGGCGCGGCTGCGCTTCCGTCCCATCCTGATGACGTCACTCGCCTTCGCCCTGGGCGTGGTGCCGCTGGTGGTGGCCAGCGGCGCGAGCGCGGAGACGCAGCGGGCCATCGGCACGGGCGTGTTCGGCGGCATGGTGTCAGGCACCGTCCTGGCCATCTTCCTGGTGCCCGCGTTCTATGTCGCCGTGCGCAGCCTGCTCAAACGGCGCGAGTCGCCGAGCCCGGCTCCCCTCGTGAAGCACGCGCCCGCGGAGAACGGCTAGCGCGGCCGGGCGCTGGCGGGTGGAGGCTTCCCGCCAGCGCCGCATCACCCCTCAGGAGCGGCGCTGCGCCGAGTCCTGGGGCAGCAGGCGGCCACCCAGCATGGTGATGCGCTTTGCCGCGAGCCGCTGGCGGGCCTCCGGCTCGATGTCCTGCGGCGTCCACTTCAGGTCGTGGTCGAACTCCACGTTCACCGCGGTGACGCCTTCCACCGTCAGCAACCGCTGCTCGATTTCCCGCATGAAGTAGGCGGCCATCATGCACATGGGCGAGGTGATGTGCAGGCGCACCGTCACCTGGCCCTCCGTGCGCTTCACCGACTCAATCAGCCCCATCTCCCCGATGCCCAGCGGCACGCCCGTGGCGCAGCTGCACGGGTCGGGGATGTCCTGGATGCGCTCGCGCAGGGCCTGCTCACTCATACAGGCTCTCCCGGTAGCCGTACGGCTGGATGTCGCCGCGCGCCCTCAGCTTGGCGAACTTGTCGTTGGCGATCTTCTTCTTCACCGACTCCACGTCCACGCCCGCGTAGCGCGCGTAGTTGCCGCCCAGAATCATCCGCTTCACGTCCGGCGTCACCTGCATGCCCGCCACCTGCACCAGGTCGTCCGGCAGCTGGAACTCATGCCAGAACTTGTGCAGCGCGGGGTGCGGGTGGCTGAACACCGTCCCGGAGCCCCACATGATTTTCTCCGGGCCCGCCCACTTCAGCAGCGCCGCCAGGGACTCGGCGAACCAGCGTTCACGCTTCACGATGAGCGCGCCCGTCACTTCCAGGTTCACATACACGTTGGGGAACAGCGACAGCTGCATGCCCGTCTCGTCCAGGAAGGCCATGCCGCCGTGGACGATTTCGAAGTTCAGGTCGGGGAAGGCGTCCGCCGCCCCGCCGATGTCATCCACCTTGTAGGGCTCCAGCGGCACCGCGCCCATGGGCAGGCCCTTGTGCACGGCGATGTTCTTGATGCCCAGCTTCTGCGCCCGCTCGAAGAGCGGGAAGGCGATGGTCGGGTCATCCATGCGCCAGCCCGTGTGGCGGAACTTGTCGCCCAGCCACGCCGCCGGGTAGAGCTTCAGGCCGCTGGGCTTGAGCGTTTCGTACTGCTGCTCCAAATCATCCAGCGCCGCCGTGCCGCGCAGCGGGTCCACGCCCGCGTACACCAGGAAGCGGTGGGGATAGTTGCGGTGAATCTCCAGCGTCTTCTCATAGGAGCACAGGCCATCGTGGTACAGCGTCTGGAGCGGCAGCACGTGGTGCACCGCCAGGTCGACGCCGCTCTCCACGAAGAGCAGGTGCGCCAGTTCCTGCACGGACCAGTTCTTCAGGAAGCCTTCCGCCGTGGGGACGCGGTGCGTCTCCCCGGACAGTCCGCTGTGCAGCCCCCAGATGAGCCCCGCGAGCGACTCGGCGTACTTGCCGGCGCGGTAGTTCGTGGGATGGAGGTTGTAGGCGTGTGTCACCGCATCGATGACGAAGTTGCCGTCAATCACCCGAGGACTCCTTTCACAGTTGGGCCGGGAGGACGCCCGGCGTCATTCGCTACCACGAGAGGCACCCAGGAGTTGTCCCAGGCCCTGATGAATCGACTCCACGTCGAAGGGCTTCTCAATCTGCAGGTTCGGCACGCGCTCCAGGAACTGGCGGGCCCGCGTGGTGTACGAGCCGCCGGTGATGAAGATGAAGCGCTCGGCGATGCCATCTCCGCGCTCACGGACGCGCTCGTAGACGTCCATGCCGGAGATGCCCGGCATCATCAGGTCGCAGAAGACGGCGTCGAAGGGCGCGCCCGACGTCAGCACCGCCAGCGCGTCCTCGCCGTTGTTCACCACCGTCACCCGGTGCCGCATGCCGATGATGCGCGCCAGGGAGCGGCCCACCGCGGGCTCGTCGTCAATCACCAGCACCTGTCCCCGCCGCTCGGCGTGGGGCGCGGGCGCCACCGGCGCGGCCTGGGTGGGGACGGTGTCCGGCGCCGTGGGCAGGGTGACGGTGAAGGTGGTGCCCTGGCCCAGTTCGCTGCGGACCGTGATGTCACCGCCCTGCTTGCGGATGAGGCTGTGGCAGATGGACAGCCCCAGCCCCGTGCCCTTGCCCACGGGCTTGGTGGTGAAGAAGGGGTCGAAGACGCGGGAGAGCACCGCGGGCGTCATGCCGCAGCCGGAGTCGCTCACGTCCACCAGCACGCTGCCCGGCGGTCCGGCGCGGACCCACACGGTGATGTGGTGCTCCTCCGCGTTGCCTTCGGGAATGGCCTGCGCCGAGTTCACCAGCAGGTTGAGGAACACCTGGCCCAGGCGTGAGCCGTCCGCGTACACGCGGGGGACGGACTCGTACTTCTTGATGAGCCGCGCCCGGTGACGCAGCTGGCTGGCGGCCATGTTGATGGAGAAGTCCAACGGCTGCCGCACGTCCACCGCTTCGCGCCGCTCCTCATCCTGACGGGAGATGAACTTCAAGTCCCGCACGATGTTGCGCACGCGCATGGCGCCTTCTTGCGCCTCCTTCAGCAGGGCCTCCGCGTCATGCAGCGTCGCGGGCCACGCCACGCTGCTGGGACCGCGCTCTCCGGCCCGCGTCAGCTCCACGCCCAGGCGGCTCACGGACTCCAGGGCCGAGGCCAGGTTGGCCATGACGTAGGTCAGCGGGTTGTTGATTTCGTGCCCCACGCCCGCCGCCAGAGTGCCGGCCAGCACCATGCGGTCGTTCTGCAGGAGCTGCGACTGGGCCTGCTTGCGCTCGGTGATGTCGCGCGCCATCACCACGACGGCCTCGTGCCCGTCGAACTCGATGGGGATGCCCACGCTTTCCGCGTCGTACCAGGTGCCGTCTCGCCGCAGGTAGCGGACCTCCCGCAGCGGGGCCAGCGCGCCCTTCACGGCCGCGGTGTGCACGCGGTCCTTCACGAGCTCCAGGTCATCCGGATGGACGATGCTCCAGATGGGCTTGGCCATCAGCTCGGCCGGGTCGTCGTAGCCCAGGGCCCGCAGCAGCGTGGGGTTGGCGTAGATGAAGCGCCGCTGGGTGTGCACGAAGATGCCTTCGGGCGCCCGGTCGATGAGCCTGCGGAAGCTCTCCTCTGAACGGCGCAGCGCCTCCTGCGTGCGCTTGCTCTCGGTGACGTCCTCGAACGCGAACAGCCGGTAGCGCATGGCGTCCCCCGCCACCGAGGAGGACGTGGACAGCCGGCGCAGGGTGCGCCCATCCGACATCCTGGCTTCGTCCTCCACCAGGCCCGGCACGCAGTCCTGGTCCGGGGCCGCGCACAGGCGCAGGAACTCCGCCGCGTCGCCGGCCTTGAGGCAGTGCTGGATCACCTCGTCATGGGAGACCTCACCCCGCTGGATGGCGCCTTCCAAGGCGGTGATGCCCCACAGCTGGCAGAAGCGGTGGTTGACGTAGTGGACCCGGCGCGTGCGGATGTCGACCAGGTAGAGGCCGAAGGGCAGGTAATCACTCTCCGGCCAGGGGGCGGCGGATGGTTCCTTGGCCTGCTGCACCGTGCAGTAGAGCGGCTCCGACTCCAAAGCGGCGGTGATGCGCCAGGACAGAGGCAGCCAGGACCCATCCGGCCGGCGCCAGCGACAGGTGAGCGAGGTGGGGCTTGTGGAACCCAGATGCGCGAACAGGGCGGCGGCGTCTTCGATGGGGATGAAATCCTGCAAGGCCATGCCACGCAGTGACGTCAAAGGCAGGCCCACCAGGTGGCCAAAGGCAGGATTGGCTTCGAGCAACACGCCATCACGGCCCAGGATGACGTAGGGCTCCGTGGACAGCTCGAAGAAGCGGTGGGCCCACTGCTCGGTCGACATGCTTCCCTTGGGTTGCCAGGGCGCAGCCAACGCCGGCTTGGGGGGAAGGCCGGGTCATGGCATGCGAGGTGTTCGTAGACGCCTTTGCGCTTTCCAGGACATAGACACTATTTGTGGAAAAATTGCATGTCCTGATTTGGTGGATGGGGCCGCTCATACGCGGAGTCAAAGCGCTGACGGGTTGCGCAACAGATGGAACACGTAGCCGTAGGTGTGTTCGTACTGGCGATAGAGGCGGGTCTCCTGCTCGGCGGCCGAGAGCGCGTCTTCCAATGACGCGTCACCGTGGGCGCGCAGGTGTGCGACGCGCTGAAGCAGGGGCGTGTAGTAGGTGTCCCACCATGCGGAGGCGGGAAGGGTGAAGGTGTCGAGCACCTCGTAGCCCGCGGCTTCCGCGGCGGCGCGGTTCTCCAAAACCGTACCCATGGTGGGGTAGACCTCACCCCAGAAGCGCGCGATTTCGTCGGGGCGCTCATCGGTCAGCCAGGTGCATTCGGTGACGGCAGCCAGGCCGCCGGGCGCGAGCAGCGGGCGCCAGCGCCGCAGTCCCGGACCGAAGCCCAGGTGATAGATGGCGCCTTCGGACCAGAGGAGGTCAAAGGACGCCTCGGGCAGCGACAGTGCGCCCATGTCCTGTTGCTGAATTTCGATGAACGCGTCCAGGCCCCGCTCGCGCGCCCGCGCCTGGAGCTGGTCGAGGAAGGGCCTGTGCAGGTCCACCGCGATGACCCGGGTGCGCAGCGCCTCGGCGAGCACCAGCGTCTGCGCGCCCGCGCCACAGCCGAGGTCCACCACGCGCGGGTGCGGTGGCAGCGGAGGCAGCCGTCGCAGGGCCTCCCGGGTGCAGTCGTCGCTGCCAGGGCCGTGACGGGGCAGGTTGTCATAGACGGTGAAGAAGGCGTCTTCGCTCATGGCGGGCTCCGGTTCAGTGCCCCTGGAGCAGGGGCACGCGCTTCCAGTGGGCTTCGATGCGGCGGCGGCTCTCATCCGGCAGGGGCAGCTGCGCGTGAAGCGAGGACCAGGTGTCGAGCGACGCTTCCACCGAGGACGTCACCACCGGCAGCACGTCGCTGGGGGGCAGCGCCAGCTTGCGCGCCAGCCGTTCGAAGCTGCCCAGGGAGATGTCCTCGAAGCGCTTCGACTTCGCGAAGTTGAGCGCGAGCGTGTCCGCCGGCATGTACTGGAGCGTGGACACCAAATCGTACGCGGGTGACAGCGTGGCGCGGGTGCCGTCCGGGTAGAGCAGGGACCAGTTCTTGTGGTGCGCGTCCCCGTTGCCAATGACGGTGATGAACACCAGCCGCCGCAGGAACTCGTGCAGCGCGTCCAGTCCGGCGACCTTGTAGATGACGTTGGCGACCGTCTCGTAGTTGTACTTCTTGTACTTCTCATCCGCGTACAGCCCCAGCACCTGCGTCAGGTCCTCCATGTGGACCCGGCGGCCGGGCTCGGGGCGGTCGAAGCGGCGCACGGCGTAGGCCACGTCCTCGCGCAGGGTGATGCCTTCGGGCAGGCCCTGGATGTCGGCCACGTCCAGCAGCGCCACCTCGGGGACGGTGATGCCGGCGGCGCGGGCCCACGTCATCATGGAGAACTCGTTCTCCGGGACGCGGTCGTAGCGGTTGTCCGGCAGCTTCACAATCCAGTTGCCGCCGCGTCCGCCCGCCGGGAGCGTCATCGCCTTGTCCCGGCGCAGCATGGAGAACTTGAGCTGCACGCCCGCGAGCGAGAAGCGCAGCGGCTCCTGCTCCTGCGGCGCGTGGGGCGTCTGGGGCTCCTCCAGCGGCTCCATTCCGCTGAGTGACAGTACGCTGGCGGGCCGCACGACGATGGCGCCGGGCAGGTCCTCACCCAGCCGCGCGATGAGGAAGAACTCGCGCTGGCGGGCCACCTGCTCGCGTTCGGCGATGAGCTCGCGCAGTGAGCCTTCCGGGAGCAGGTTGGAGAAGTACGAAGGCAGGCGCAGGCGGCTGACGTGCCGGCGCGAGAGGTCGTCCTCGAAAATCTGTCCCAGCACCGGGCGTGGGTAGCGCTGGCGGTACTCCTCCGCGATGACGAACTCGATGCGTTCGTCCTCCAGGAGCGTCAGCGTGCCGACGTGGACGTCGCCCAGGTGGACGTCGAGGATTCCGGCCGTGGTGCGGGTGGGCTCCAAGTCAGTCCTCCTCCTCGACGACCAGCGATTGGAGGGACGGACGGTCCGACTCCTCGTAGCGGGTGCGGGCCCGCAGGAACTCGATGATGTGTCTATCGATGAGCTCCATGCGCTGCATGAGGAATTCGAGCGTGCCGCCCTCGCGCAGCGTGTCGCGCATGGCGGGGGTGATGGCCTGGCTCTGGAGGACCTCGGGTGGCGGCGCGGGCTCGTCCCGCAGCACGTCCAGCAGGGGCTGACCGGGCAGGGGCGGGTGCATCAGGTAGTTGGCGGGGGTGTAGAGGAAGGAGCGGTACAGCGCGGGGTCCAGCTTCAGCTCGGCGTCGGGCTCCTGCACGGTGAGGGACTTGAGCACGGGGCTGAGGCTGGCGGGGTCGGTGTCGCTGAAGAGCTGGGATGGCTCCAGCAGGGCGCCGGTGCGCAGGTGCCGCGGCTGGAGCGCGTACAAGGCATTGAGGGCCATGCCCCGCGAGCGCAGCGCGAGGCCGAACGTCGCGGGCTGCGCGTGCTGGGCCAGCCATTCGTCGGACAGGGGCCGCACCTGCGCCAGCAGGGACTGGACGGACTGCTCCTCGTCGGGGCCGATGGCGGCCAGCAGCTCCTGCGGCGACAGGGCCCGGCTGTCGAGGAAGCTGTCCACCAGGCTGCCGCGCCAGAACCCGCGCGCGAGCAAATCCCGCGTGCGCGGCGACGGCTCCGGGTGCAGGTGGAAGAAGCGCGCGAGCAGCACGAAGTAGAGCGGGTTCGTCAGCAGGCGCCCATGGGGGATTCCCGCGTCGCGCTTGAGGAAGACGATGACGCTGCGCAGGGCCGCTTCCGTCTGGAGCAGCGTCTGCGTGAGGTCGTCCTCCTCGCGAAGCTGCTTCTGGAAGTCCTGGGTGAAGTCCAGGCCGCGCACCGCGAGCACGGCCTTGAGCAGCAGGGATTCATCGATGCGGCCGAAGCCCAGCTCCAGCAGGCTGGTGGCCAGCGCCTTCAGGTTGGGCAGCCGCGAGCCCGCGGTGCCGCCGTAGAGCGCGTTGAAGACCTCGTCGTCGGTGAGCGGCTTTCCGGAGGTGTTGAGCCGCTTGAAGATGATGCGCAGCGTCTTCTCCTCCGCGGCTTCGACGACGTACGCGGGCATCTGGTACTCGCGCGCCGCCTTGCCCAGACGGATGGCCGCGCGCACGTGCTCCGGGTTCTTCTCGCGCCCCGGGTAGCGGTCCAGCCAGCCCAGCAGTTGCTCGCTGTCGAGCACCCGGTTGAGCGGCAGCCAGTGCGGAGGCGTCGGCTCGCCGTGCGCGGGCTGGACGATTTCGTGTGTGTCCAGGTCGAAGAAGAGCGTGAAGCCGTCCCGCGCGGCGGGCTCCTGCTCCGGGTGGAGGAGCACCGCGGCCAGCGCGGTGATGCGCTGCTGCCCATCCACCACCCACAGCGCCTGGCTGTGGGAGGGCGCGTCGATGCGCACCGGGCCGAAGCTCACGCTGGCGGCGGGAGCCTCGCGCTTCCAGAAGAGGAGCGTGCCGATGGGGTAGCCGCGGTACACGCTGTCGAGCAAATCCCTCACATCGCCGGCCTCCCAGCGCAGGGGCCGCTGGAAGTGGGGCAGCCGCACCTCACCTCGCCGGACGCGGTCCAGCAGGTCCTCGATGCTGAATGCCGTCGCCTGGGGCCGCCGCGTCAGGGTGGATTGCATGCGCTTACCTCTGTCCGGCCTGTAACACGCCCCGCACGGGATGCCCGCCTTCCGGTGGCTGCCCTCGGGGAACGCCTGATTTGGACAGTGACAGTGGAATCGTCTGTGTTCACCGGGTGTGAATGTTCGATTATGGGCTCGGAGGGGGCGCGTGCTTGACGGGCGCTCGCTCGCCCTTCAACATGCCGTCCACGTTTCCTCTTCGGAGTGAGACGCGGCGGCGGTGATTGCCTCCCCCAAAAGCGACACCGTCGTGGAAGTCCCAGTTGAGCCCCGCGCGCCGCGTTCCCCCTCTCGGCGCGCGGTGGCCCCTGGGATTCTCGCTCCGCCCCTCGGTTCCCTGCATGCATGACGCACGGGCGTCATCCGCTTCGTCGGTGGTGACGCTCCCCGTCGCTTGCGAGGCCCAGGGGCTCGACGGAGAGTGAGCGCCTCCCCTTGGAGGCCCCCTTGCCCGTCGCCACCTTCATCCTGCCCGCCTCTCTCGCGCTCCAGTTGTTGTCGGGAGCCGCACCCGCCGCGAAGTCGGCGCCCAAGGCCGTCCCCGCGAAGCCCACCGCCACCGCGAAGCGCGCCGCGCCCGTGTATGCGCAGGCGACCGCGGAGAAGCTCATTGGGCCCGCGCTCACGGATGGCCATGCCTATGCGCGGCTCGCCGAGCTGACGGACGGCATTGGCCCGCGCCTGTCGGGTTCGCCGGGCGCCGAGGCCGCCGTGCAGTGGGCGCTGCGCTCTTTCAAGGCCGACGGGGTGAAGGCGTGGCTGGAGCCGGTGAAGGTGCCGCACTGGGTGCGAGGCGAGGCGTCCGGCGAGGTGCTGGCCTCCGAGCGCACGCGGGGGCACCCCCTGGCGCTGCTGGCCCTGGGCGGCAGTC
Organism: Myxococcus sp. AB056; assembly: GCF_006547365.1. Taxonomy (NCBI): domain Bacteria; kingdom Pseudomonadati; phylum Myxococcota; class Myxococcia; order Myxococcales; family Myxococcaceae; genus Myxococcus; species Myxococcus sp. AB056. The sequence goes on from NZ_VHLB01000027.1 coordinate 82,252, forward strand.
CGCCCACCGCGCCCGAGGGACTCACCGCCGAGGTGGTGGAGGTGACGTCGCTGGAGCAGTTGGAGTCGCTGGGCGCGGCGGTGAAGGGGAAGTTCGTCTTCTTCAACCACACCATGACGGTGGCCGCGGACTACGGGCGCTTCGCGGGGCTGCGCTCGCGAGGCCCCCTGGCCGCCGCGAACCACGGAGCGGTGGGCGCGCTGGTGCGCTCGCTGGCCACGGCGTCGCTGCGCACGCCGCACACGGGTTCGACGTACTTCCCCAGTGAGGGGCCGCGGATTCCGGCGGCGTCGGTGGCCACGGAGGACGCGGACCTGCTCCACCGGCTGCTGGCGGGCGGCCCGGTGCGCGTGAAGCTGATGCTGGGCAGCTCCGAGCTGCCGGACGCGGATTCCTCCAACGTCGTGGCGGAGATTCGCGGCCGGGAGAAGCCGCAGGAAATCGTGCTGATTGGCGCGCACCTGGATTCGTGGGACGTGGGCACGGGCGCGCATGACGACGGCGCGGGCGTGGTGATGGTGATGGAGGCCGCGCGCCTCATCGCGAAGCTGCCGCAGGCGCCCCGGCGCACGGTGCGGGTGGTGCTCTTCATGAACGAGGAGAACGGCCTGCGCGGCGGGCGGGCCTATGCGGAGGCGCACGCGGCGGAGCTGCCCCGGCACATGGGCGCGCTGGAGATGGACGCGGGCGGCGGGCGGCCCGTGAGCGTCAGCGTGCGCGCGGGCGATGGCGGGCAGGACCTGCTGCGCCCGTGGCTGCCGCCGCTGACGGCGCTGGGCGTGACGCAGTTCTCCGCGCGTGAGGCGGGCGGGGCGGACATCAGCCCGCTGATGCCCGCGCGCGTGCCCTTCTTCGGCGTGGAGGTGGACAGCAGCCGCTACTTCGACGTGCACCACACGGAGGCGGACACGCTGGACAAGGTGGACCCGCAGGACCTGGCGCGCAGCACCGCCGCCGTGGCGTGGATGACGTACGCGCTGGCGGAGATGCCCGGCACACTCGCGCGCCCCGAGGCGCCGACACCACGTGGGCCCGCGCCAGTAACCGCGCCCGCGCAGCAGCCGAAGACCTCAGGGAACTAAGGGGCCGCTTGGGGGGAGGCCAGCCGGGATGCTCTTGGACCGCATGATTCTTTAAATTTTGTCGATAATGGTCGCTTCTGGCGAAATATGCGCACGTATTTTGTGCATATTGCGTATTATCGACAGAATTAATGGACTCGACTGCGGAGTTTCGAGACGCATTCTGGAAGCAGGACCTCCGGCTACCTCGGGGGGTGGAGCTCCTGCGCCGAGACGTCTTTCTGTTGCCGCGCCGAGGGCCTGGTGGGCAGGCGATCTATGAGCTCGCCGAGGTGGTCCTCCCCCAGGTACGAGTGCCGGTCCTGATGGCCTACCGCGCGCCGTTGCTCCCGGCGGACGTGCACTCACTTCGGGAACGCCTGCGCGCGGCGAGCGTGGCGCTGGACCAGCGGGATGGGACTGCCGAGCGCCTGCCCGTTGTCCGCATCCCGATGATTGCGACGGATTCCGCGTCATCTGGAGTCATCGCGGCCTGTGAGCAAGAAGACGTCGCATTGGTTGATCAGCGAGGAACATTCTTCCTGCGCTCAGGCAGCACCTTCATTCGTGTACAGGGGCGCGAACCGTCGCAGCGGCGTCCCCGTGAGCCGGTGTTCCACGGGAAGGGGTGCCGCATCGTCCGGACCCTGTTGCAGTCGCCGGGAGAAGCGCAGACGGTCCGCGCGTTGTCGGAGCGGACGCAGACCAGTTACTCCTATGCGTACGGCGTCGTCCGCCACCTCGTGCTCGATGGGTATGTCGAGCCGGTCGGCAAGCGGAGTGGGTTTCGGCTGAGGGCTCCTGTGCGCCTGCTGAGGGCGTGGATGGCAAGTGGAGAGAAGACCTCCGTGACCCTGGACGGTTTCAACGCACCTTCCACCACGCCGGAGTTGTTGGGGAAGGGCCTTGAGCGATTGAAGGCCCAAGGCATTCGGGGCATCTACACGCTGGCAAGCGCCTTGCTGCCTGAAGAGCGCTTCGTGTCGGGACTGCCTCACGGGCTCTATCTCACGGGCTCTATCGACGCGGCTGTCGAAGCCTTCGGGCTGCGCCGTCTGATGCCTCATAACTTCTGGGTGCTGCGGGCGGAGTCCTCGGCTGAGACGGATGCCGGAGGGGTCTTCTTTTCGCCACGAACGCTTCCTCATGGCCTGGGTGTGGCGTTGCCTCAGTTGACCGTGGACTTCCATCAAAGTGGGGGGCGCGGCAAGGAGCAGGCGGATGAGTTGGTGCAGCGATTCGCACGAGCGCTGCCCATTTCAGAGGAAGCGCCATGACCGAGCAGGAGCAGTTCGAAGAGATTCTGCGAGAACTGGGTGAACTCCTGCTGCAACTGGGAGATCTCTCCTGGAACGTCGTGCTCATCGGCGGGCAGGTGCTCGCGTTGGAGTCGCTCCGCAAGGGTGGGTCGGGGGTCATCGCCGTCACGACCGACACAGGCGCCGTGATTGAGCGCGGCTATTCCCACGAGCCTGATCTGCTCTTCGACATGGATGGCACCGAATTCGGGGCGGAGCGTCTACCTGAGGTCCTCAAGCTCCGGGGGTACGAGCGAACGCGCAGTTTTCGTTGGTCGAAAACCCTTCCGGGAGGGGTGATGCACCTCGACCTGTTCGCACCTGCTGGCGTCGATCTGGAACAACTCCCCACGAGCATGACGCCGCTGCCGGATGCGCGGCTGGCGCTGCGTGGAAGTCAGCCCGTATCGCTCCCCATGGGAGAGACCTCGCTGCGAATCCGGCTGCCGGACGCAGTTGGATTCCTCTCGATGAAGGTTCGCGCCAAGTTGGAGCAGCGGCCAACGGAGACCAAGGACTGCTTCGACATCTTTGCCTACGTCAAGCTCGTGGGGCTGGATGACGTGCGCGCATCACTGAAGCAGGCCGGCGAGGAAGGGCAGGCGCTTCGTGCCAAACTGCAGCGCTTGTTCTGGAGCACAGATGCCGCAGGTGTGCTGGATATCATTGCCTATGCAGAAGGACTCGAAGAGGTCGACCGGGCTTTGCTTGCTCAGGCGACCGTCGACTTGTTCGCCGATCTCTAAGCTCACTTCTGGTCAGTCGAAGACCTCGGGAAACTGAGGGCGGCTTGGGGGCCCTTGGATTTCCGAGGCACCCCTTGGAGCATGGCGTCGCCGGCGTCACGCGGGTGGCTGCTCAGTTGACGGGCCTCGTCTACGTTGGCGTATGTCTTGCTCGGCTCGGACAGTCACTGGTTCGTGGGAGGACATTCATGATGAAGCAAGGCACGCGTGTTCCGGGGCTGAAGTGGGTCATTGCCGCGTTCATCCTGGCGGGTTGTCGTGGCGCCGAGGGCGAGGTGCCCACGGAGACCGAGTCCAGGCTGTCGTTGAAGGAGGGCCAGGTGCTCGGCCCGGCGTGTACCGGGGAGCAGAAGCAATGCCCCGAGGGGCTCTCCTGCGCCTCGTTCAACCTGGGCTCGGGCCCCGAAATCCGCTGTGTCCAGTCCCCGGAAATCTGTGACTTGTTCAAGTGCAGCAGCGGCGAGTGCGTGGTGCTGGAGAGCCATCCAATCCAGGTTCGTTGCAGCGGCTCCTGAGTCGCGCGTTACGCGTCGAAGGGCGGGTGCTCCCCAAGTCCGGTGAGCGCCCGTTGCCCGGCGGCGATGTACTCCGGCCGTCCCTGTGTCTGGCCGAAGGCGATGTCGGCCACCGCGCGGCAGGCGGCGAACCACCGCGCCCGCGTGAGGACGGCGGGGCTGACCGCGCCATACGTCTCCAGCGCGGCGGTCAGCATGGGCGCTCCGCCCCAGTGGAGCAGTCCGGCGAAATCCCTCGCGGGGTCTGCGACGCAGGCATCGCTCCAGTCGATGATCCCCGTGGGAATACCGTGGGCATCGACCAGGACATGCTCCGCGGCGAAGTCGCCGTGGACCAGCCGGGGCACGCCGCGTCCCTCCGTGGGACGCACCCTGAGCCGCTGCTCCCAGTCCGCCGCCCGGTGCGGCTCCACATGACGGTGTTCGACGGCGAGCCGCAAATCGTCCACGGCGGCGGCCGACCACGCTTCGAGTTCCGGGTCGTCATCCGCCGGAACGCCGAGCGCATCGGCTTCGGCGGGGTCGAGCGCATGGAGCGCGCCTAGGAAGGCGCCGAGCCTGCGGCCGAGGCCCGACAGGTCCAGCCGCTCAGGCTCGACGAGGAGCGCGGGCGTCCCTGGGAGCTTCGCGTAGCCCGCGAAGCCTGCGGCGAGGTCGGCGGCAGGGGGCGCGAGGAAACGGTAGTCGGGGACCGGCAGGGGAAGCCGGGGCTCGAGCCACGCCAGCAGGCGTGCCTCCCACTTCAGGTGCTCGGCGGCTTCGTCGCTCTTGGGGAAGCGGAAGACGTAGCGCCCCTCCACCTCGAAGGCTTGATGGTCCGTGCCTTCCCCCAGGCGGACGACTCGAGCCGTCGCGAGCGAGGGAAAGCGCGCGTGGATGCGCTCGGCGGCCTCCGCGTCCGTGAGCGCGGGTGGCTGTTCCGCGTCGTGAGCCATGCCGCGACTCTACTGCTCCGGGGCGCTGGCACGCGACTCGATGCGCCGGCGCTTGCGGCGCAGGTCCTGCTCCGGAAGGAACAGTGTCACCAGCAGCGCCGCGCCGGCGATGAACAGGGCCACATGGTACACGGCGGAGACGCCGCGAGTGAACGCCATCTTCAGCGCCTGGTCCGCCGCGTCCACCGCCGCCAGTGCCTGCCGCTCGTCCGCGTCCACCTTCGCCCGGACTTCGGGAGTGGCCGCTGTCTCCGCACGGCGCCGTTCGGCGTCGAACTCCGCGCGCACCCGCGCCTTCACCTCATCCGCGCGGAACACCTGCCCGGTGGGCCCGCCTTCGCCACTGACGCCGGGCGCGGCGCGCGTCACCTCGGCCTTCACGGAGTCCGGGAGCGCCGAGGTGGCCTGCGCCATGCGCGCCTCCAGCTCCGAGGACAGCGTGGACGCGAACACCGTCCCCAGCAGCGCCACGCCCAACGTCATGCCCAGCTGCCGGAAGAACGTGGCCGCCGCGGTGCCCACGCCAATCTGGTCCGGCGGCACCGCGTTTTGGATGGCCATCGTGTAGAGCGGAATCGAAGGCCCCAGCCCCAGGCCCACCAGCACCATCTTCGCCGTCACCTCCGCCTGGGTGGAGTCTGGCGTCAGCGTGAAGGCCATGACGGCGAAGCCCGCAATCAGCAACACCAGCGAGCCCAGCAGCAGCGCCTTGTAGCGGCCCACCCTGGACACGAGCTGCCCGCTCAGCACGTTCCCCGCCACCACGCCCAGCGTCAGCGGCATGACCGTCAGCCCCGAGCGCGTCGCCGACAGCCCCACCACGTTCACCATGAACAGCGGCAGGAAGACGATGCCCGACAGGAACGCCCCGCCGACGATGAACACCGCCGCGTTGCCCGCGCTGAAGGCCCGCAGGCGGAACAGCGTCAGGTCGAGCAGCGGCTCGGGCGCGCGCCGCTCCGCCCAGAGGAAGGCCACCAGGCCCACCGCCGCCAGCGCGAACAGTCCCAGGATGCGCCACGACGTCCAGGCCCAGTCGCCGCCGTCCGTCTGCCCCAGGCTGAGCGCCAGCAGCAACGGCACCAGCGCCACCGCGAGCGCGAACGCCCCCACCAGGTCCAGCCCGCCCCGGGACTCACGCTGGGGCTTCAGCCGCGGCATGCGCGACAGCACCAGCGCCAGCGCCACCGCGCCCACGGGCAGGTTGATGAAGAACACCCAGTGCCAGCCCAGGTGGTCAGTGATGAACCCACCGGCCAGCGGCCCCACCACGCTGGACAGGCCGAACATGGCGCCGAAGAGGCCCTGGTACTTGCCGCGCTCACGGGGCTCGAAGAGGTCGGCCACCACTGCCAGCGCGGCGGTGAACAGCGCCGCGCTGCCCAGCCCCTGCACGGCGCGGAAGAGGATGAGCGCCACCGTGGAGCGCGCCACCCCGCACAGGAAGCTGCCCGCGAGGAAGATGAGGATGCCCGCGGCCAACACCGCGCGCCGGCCCAGCAGGTCCGACAGCTTGCCCCACACGGGCACCATCGTCGTCGACGCGACGAAGTACGACGTGGTGAGCCACGGGTAGAGCGAGGCGGGGATTCGCAGGTCCGCCTGGATGGCTGGCCCCGCGGTGGCGACAATCGTCTGGTCCAGCGCGGCGAGCAACAGCCCCAGCACCGCGCCCAGCAGGGTGAAGACCTTCTGGGAGCGCGTGAACGCCGGGAAGGCGGGCGGCGCATCGTCGGTGGCGGGAGCGGCGGGCGGGGCCATGG